>NZ_JBMBTE010000049.1:0-39766 GCF_048897285.1 Rhodococcus sp. O3 | reverse complement strand
GGACTCGGGCACGCGCAGCGCGTCGGCCACGCCCTCGAACGCGATGCCGGTGGCGTCGACGCCCCCGTAGATCACGGCGGACGCACCCGGCGCAAGCAGCGACGTGTCCACCGGGAGCCCGAGGATCGCGCGGGCGTGCAGTTCGAATTCCGACAGCCGCTGGCTGCGCAGGGTGACCAGACCGGTGTCGTGCGGGCGCGGACTGACCTCGGAGAAGTACACCTCGTCACCCTTGACGAACAGTTCGACACCGAACACGCCGCGACCGCCGAGCGCGCCGGTGACCGCCGCCGCGATCTTCCGTGCCCGGGTCAGCGCCGCGTCGCTCATCGGCTGCGGCTGCCACGATTCGATGTAGTCGCCGCGGCTCTGCACGTGCCCGATCGGCTCGCAGAAGAACGTCTCGACGTCGCCGGAGTCCCCGACCGCGCGGACCGTGAGTTGGGTGATCTCGTAGTCGAAGTCCACGAACCCTTCGACGATGACCCGGCCGTGGTTGATGCGTCCCCCGGCCAGCGCGTAGTCCCAGGCGGCGGGCATCTCTTCGGCGGACCGCACCGTCGACTGCCCCTTGCCCGACGACGACATCACCGGCTTGACCACGCACGGATATCCGACCGTCTCGGCTGCGGCGAGCACCTCCGCGAGCGATTCGGCGAACCGGTAGGGCGAGGTGGGCAGGCCCAGTTCCTCGGCGGCCAGACGCCGGATTCCTTCCCGGTTCATGGTCAGCTGCGTGGCGCGCGCGGTGGGAATGACCTCGGCGAGCCCGCGTTCCTCGACGACGGCGAGCGCGTCGGTGGCGATGGCCTCGATTTCGGGGACCACCAGGTCGGGTCGTTCCGCCTCGATGATCGCGAGCAGCGCCTGGGGGTCACCCATGTCGACGGTGTGGGCGCGATGCGCGACCTGCTGCCCGGGTGCGTTCGAGTACCGGTCCACGGCGACCACCTCGACACCCAGCCGTTGCAGCGCGATGGTGACTTCTTTCCCTAGTTCTCCTGCGCCGAGCATGAGGACACGAGTGGCATTCGGCGACAGCGGAGTGCCGAGACGCGGTGAGATCATGGTGGGACTATATGTGGCACCGGGGTTCGTTCCGGGAGGATGCGATGGGCAGTAGCCAGACGGACAGCAGGACACACGAGCAGGACGGTGATGCGCCCGACATCGGCCGCGTCGACGTGCGGGATTTCACCGCCGCCGATGCCCGGTACTTCACCACCGCCGGCCGTGATCCCGCGGACGAGGTGGACTGGCAGCGCCGCGACGCCCGCATCGTGCACCACGGCACCGGCGCGGTGGTGTTCGAGCAGACGGACGTCGAGTTCCCGTCCGGCTGGTCACAGAACGCGACGGACATCGTCAGCCAGAAATACTTCCGCGGCGAACTCGGTTCGCCGGGCCGGGAGACCTCGCTGCGCGACGTCGTGGCCCGCATCGTCGACACCATCACCGCGTGGGGCACCGCGGACGGCCACCTCGACGACCCGGAGGCGTTCGCGGCCGAACTGACGTACCTGCTCGTGCACCAGAAGGCGTCGTTCAACAGCCCGGTGTGGTTCAACATCGGGGTCCCGGACGTCCCGCAGCAGGCCAGCGCGTGTTTCATCCTGTCGGTCGACGACAGCATCGATTCGATCCTCGAGTGGTACCGGCAGGAAGCGCTGATCTTCAAGGGCGGTTCCGGGGCCGGGGTCAACCTGTCCCGGATCCGGTCGTCCGCCGAACCCCTGGGTGGGGGCGGCACCGCGTCGGGCCCGGTCAGTTTCATGCGCGGCGCGGACGCCTCGGCCGGGACCATCAAGTCCGGCGGCAAGACCCGGCGGGCCGCGAAGATGGTGATCCTCGACGTCGGCCATCCCGACATCGAGGAGTTCGTGGAGTGCAAGGCCATCGAGGAACGCAAGGCCCGCGTGCTCGACGCCGCGGGTTTCGACATGGGACTCGACGGCCGCGACAGCCATTCGGTGCAGTACCAGAACGCCAACAACTCGGTGCGGGTCACCGACGAGTTCATGCAGGCGGTCGTCGACGACGCGCAGTGGCCGCTGCGTGCGGTCACCACCGGCTCGACGGTGCGTACCGTGTCGGCGCGAGAGTTGTTCGGGCGCATCGCATCCGCAGCGTGGGAGTGCGCGGACCCGGGCATCCAGTTCGACACCACCATCAACCGCTGGAACACCGCGGCGGCGACCGGCCGGATCAATGCGTCGAATCCGTGCTCGGAGTACATGCATCTCGACGATTCCGCATGCAACCTGGCGAGCCTGAACCTGCTGACGTTCCTGCTCGAGGACGGCACGTTCGACGTGGACGGGTTCCGGCACGCGGTGGCGGTGCTCATCACCGCCCAGGAGATTCTCGTGGGCCGCGCCGACTATCCGACCGGCCGGATCGGCGAGACCTCTCGTCGGTTCCGCCAGCTCGGGTTGGGATACGCGAATCTCGGTGCGCTGCTGATGGCTTCGGGCCTTCCCTACGACAGTGACGCAGGCCGCGCGTACGCCGCGGCGGTGACCGCCCTGATGACCGGGCACGCCTACTCGGTCTCGGCGCGCCTGGCCGAGCGGCTGGGGCCGTTCGACGGATTCGCCGAGAACCGCGAGCCGACCCTCGCCGTGCTCGCGCGCCATCGTGGCGCACTCGACGACGTGGACGCCGATCTCGCTCCGGGTCCGGTGCTCGCCGCGGCCCGGGAAAGCTGGGACGAGGCGGTCGCGGGCGCGGCCGAGCACGGCGTGCGCAACAGCCAGGTCACGGTGCTCGCCCCGACCGGCACGATCGGCCTCGCAATGGATTGCGACACAACGGGTATCGAACCGGATCTGGCGCTGGTCAAGTCGAAGAAGCTGGTCGGCGGCGGGACGCTGTCGATCGTCAACCGCACGGTGCCGCGCGCCCTGTCGCGGCTCGGTTACACCCCGGCGCAGGTCGCGGACGTGGTGACCCACCTGGATACCCGTCGCACCCTGGCGGACGCCCCGCACATCCGCGACGAGCATCGCGCGGTGTTCGCGACATCGATGGGCGACAACGTGATCGAGCCGCGCGGGCATGTGCTGATGATGGCGGCGGTGCAGCCGTTCCTGTCGGGGGCGATCTCGAAGACCGTGAACCTGCCCGAGTCCGCAACCGTGCGCGACATCGAGGATCTGTATCTCGACAGCTGGCGACTGGGCCTCAAGGCGGTCGCGGTGTACCGGGACAACTGCAAGCTCGGACAACCGTTGTCGGGCGCACCGACGCAGACGACGTCGGCGCCTCCGATCCCCGGTGGCACGGTCCCCGTGACCACGGTTCCCGATGCGGCGGTGCCGGCCCCGCGGCGCGAACGCCTTCCGCGGACCCGCAATTCGCGCACCTTCGAATTCCGGGTCGCGGACTGCAAGGGTTTCTTCACGATCGGTGAGTACGACGACGGCAGGCCCGGTGAGATGTTCCTGCGGGTGTCGAAGCAGGGCTCGACCCTCGCCGGGATCATGGATGCGTTCTCGATGTCGGTCAGTTACGGCCTGCAGTACGGGGTTCCGTTGAGCACGTTCGTGCGGGCGTTCACCAGTACCCGGTTCGAGCCCGCGGGGATCACGGACGATCCCGATCTGCGGCTGGCGACGTCGATCCTCGACTACATCTTCCGCCGGCTCGCGATCGACTACCTGGAACCGGACGTCCGTATGGATCTGGGTATCCGCACGACTTCGGAACGGTCGGACCGGTTGCCCGGCGGCACCGAGACCGCCGAGACGGTCACCGACACCCGTCAGGGCCACGACGGCACCTCCGGTCGGGAGTCGGATGCCCCGTACTGCATGCAGTGCGGAGTCCGGATGCAGCGATCCGGTTCGTGCCATGCGTGTCCGTCGTGCGGAAACACCAGCGGCTGCAGCTGAATCTGGTGCAATCCGGCACCCGCCGCCATACTTGCGCGATGGATGTGGGGATCGATACCGAGTTGACGGTGCTCGCGGCGGGGCTGATTTTCCTGCTCGCGCTCGGCCTCGGCGTGTGGAAGTACCGGCAGATGGTCACGGCGGAGAACCATCTCACGCACCCGTACGTCGACATCGCACACCGCTCGGCGTTGCTGTACTCGTTCGCGACGCTGCTCACCGCGGTGTTCGTCGAGTTGAGTGCGTGGCCGACGGCGGTGAACCTGGTCGCCGCCGGGGTGCTGGTGGCGTTCTTCGTGATCGCGATCGGCAGCTACATCGCGCACGGCGCACTGCGCGACACCACCAACCAGTTCGAGCGTCCGGATCGGACCACGACCGTCGCGATGACCGCGCTCATCGTCGGCGAGATGGGCGGGTTCTCGGTCCTGCTCGCCGGATTCGTGTGGGGCAGTTTCCTCGGCGGCTGACCCGCCGCGACGGCGCCGCCGGTCAGGCCGGTGGCTGCGTCAGCGACAGCACGTTGCCGTGCGGGTCGCGGAACCAGGCGACCCGCATACCGTCGGGAGCCGTCCACACGTCGTGGTCGTCCTGATCCATACCTTTGTATCGAACGAGGTCGACGCCCTTGTCCCGCAACGCGTCGACCGCGGCGTCGATGTCGTCGACCTGCCAGCCCAGCACCGTGTAACCGGTGTCGGCCCGGGACTGCACCAGCGTCACCCGCACCGGGGTGCCGCCGCCACCGTCGAGCACGAGGGCGAAGTGGTCGCGGGCGATCTTCCGGAATCCGAGCGTGTCGACATAGAACATTTCCGAGACATCGAGATCGGTGCTCGGCACGAAACCCACGAGTTGGCCGCTGATCGTCATGCAATCCACTCTGCTCCCCCGCCTCCGGCACCGGCAACCGAATCACGACATTCACCCACCGCCCCCTGCCACTGACTAGCATCTGCGGTTATGAGCACCTCGGAGATCGCCACCGTCCTCGCCTGGCACGACGCCGTGAACGACAACGACGTCGAGACCCTGCTGGAGCTGTCCAGCGACGACATCGTCCTGCCGACGGACGACGACGACGAGGATCAGGGCCTCGACGAGCTCCGGGAATGGGCCACGACGTCCGGCGTGACGCTCACCCCGGGCCGGATGTACGTGCACGGCGGCATCGTCGTCGTCGAGGAGACCGCGACCTGGGCGTCCGCACCGGACGAAGCGGTCGAGGAGGCGCTGGCCTTCCGGGTGGTCGACGACCAGGTGGTCTCGGTCTACCGGCACCCGACGCTCGAGCACGCCCTCGAAGCGACCCGTCTCGGCGAGGCCGACCTGTACGAGGGGTGACCCCCGGCACATCTAGCGATCGCTAAAGGTAACCTCACCGGAGACAGGTCCCAACGTCCCGAGTGAGGTTCGCCGAGTGTCCGCTGAAGCTGTTGAGAAGAAGGGTCCGCTCGCGGGTATCCGCGTCGTCGAGTTCGCCGGTCTCGGCCCGGGTCCGCACGCCGCGACCCTGCTCGCCGATCTCGGCGCCGACGTCGTGTGCGTCCAGCGTCCCGGACTGATCCCGCCCGCCGGTCACCGCGACCAGATCCAGCGCGGCCGTACGGTCGTCGAGGCCAACCTCAAGGATCCCGAGCAGGTCGAGAAGGTGCTCGGGCTCATCGAGCGCGCCGACGTCGTGATCGAGGGGTTCCGGCCCGGCGTCACCGAGCGCATGGGTCTCGGCCCCGACGTCGCGCTGGCCCGCAACCCGCGTCTGGTCTACGGCCGCATGACCGGCTGGGGTCAGGAAGGTCCTCTGGCCAACGCCGCAGGGCACGACATCAACTACATCTCGCTCACCGGTGTGCTGCACGCGATCGGCCGCGAGGGTGAGCGTCCGGTGCCGCCGCTGAACATGGTCGGCGACTTCGGTGGCGGTTCGATGTTCCTGATCTTCGGCATCCTCTCCGCGCTCGTCGAGCGGCAGACGTCCGGCAAGGGGCAGGTGGTCGACGCGGCGATGGTCGACGGCGCGCTCGCGCTCTCGCACATGATGTGGTCGTTCCGCGGCCGCGGCATGTGGTCGGACGAGCGGGGCACGAACCTGCTCGACACCGGCGCACCGTTCTACGACGTGTACGAGACCTCGGACGGCAAGTACATGGCGGTCGGTGCGATCGAGCCGCAGTTCTACGCGTTGCTGCTGCAGGGCCTCGGACTCGATCCGGCGAACCTGCCGCAGCAGCTCGACCGGTCGGCCTGGCCCGAGATGAAGAAGCTGTTCACCGAGACGTTCCTCAGCAAGACCCGCGACGAGTGGTCGGAGATCTTCCTGGGCACCGACGCCTGCGTGTCCCCGGTCCTGACCTGGGCCGAGGCACCGAACAACGAGCACATCGCCGTCCGCGGCTCGCTCATCGAGCTCGACGGGGTCACCCAGCACGCGCCGGCGCCGCGCTTCTCGCGCACGCCCGCGGGTGCGCCCACCCCGCCGGCCGGCGAGGCCACCGACATCGAGTCCATCTGGACATGAGACCGCTAGGGCGTGCCTAGACCCGGTGTACGGACCCCGCCGTGACCGCTTCCTCGAGGAACGAGGGCGGCACGGCGGGCCATCCCGGGCGTGCCCGGTCGGCACCGATGTCGTCGAGGACGCGCCGCGTCACCTCGATCACGTACGGGCCGCCGTCCGGTAGGAAACGGGCCAGTCCCGCGCGCGCAGCGACGTCGGCCACCTTCACGAGCAGGTCGGCGGCCTCGTCGTCACGCCCGGCCGCGGCGAGGCACGCCACCAGGAGCCGTTCGGCGAGCAGGGTCCTCCGGGGCCACGCGCCGTCCCGCCACCTCTGCACCCACTCCGAGGCCCACCGGCAGGCTAGGTCGGTGTGCTCGGCGGTGGGGTCGGACAGCAGGAGCCGGATCGCGGTCGCGTCGTCGATCTGCGCCGTCAGCAGGGCGGTTCCGCTTTCGGGTCGGTCGGCCCCGTACCGCGCGACCGGTCGTGGCCGGCGCACCGGCGGCAGGTCCAGCCGGATGCGTTCGTTCTCGACGGCCGCGGCCAGCCGGTCGAGGTGCATGCTCGCGGCCGCGTCTGCGCCGTCGCGCAACCGCTCGGCCGCGATGTCGCGGTTGCCGCGCACCGCGGCGATGCGCGCGCCGACGACGAACCGGGCGATCTTGAAGTCGACGACGCCGCCTTCGGCACCCAGCGCGTAACCGTCGTCGAGCAGTCGCGCCGCCTCGTCGAGTTCGCCTCTCTCGTACAGGAACTCACCGCGAACCGATCCCGCGAGCAGAGCCGCCGACGAGTGCCGGCCGCCGCCGCGCCGCGACAGGGCCAGGGCTTCCCGGAAGTGCTCGGCGGCGGTGTCGACGTCGAGTTGTTCGAATGCGGCGAGACCGAGCAGGGTGTGCCCGTGCATCAGGTTGTACGGTCCGGCGTTGAGTTCGTGATACGGCCGCGCGAGTTCCTGCAGGCGACGTGCTTCGTCGAATTCCCCGCGGTACACCGCGTCGAACGTGGCGGTGTTCAGTCCGGTCGACACCACCACGGACGGGAGGGTCTCCGCCCGCGCCAGGCAGTGTTCGACGATGTCGGCGCTCCGCCCGCTCCGATCGGCGCGCACGTCGATGAGACCGCGGATGACCTCCACCTCCACGGCCATGTCCGCGGCTTCCTCGCCCGTGACGGCACCGGACGCCATTCCGCTCTCGACGAGACCGAGTGCCCGCAGCCCCGGCTGCGGGCGGTGGGTGACGACGTTCGCCCACGCGATCGCCAGTTGCAGCCGGGGACGACGCGTCACTTCCGCCATGGGCAGCTTCTCGACGAGACCGAGCAGAACCGCTCCCCGGCCGTTTTCGAGAAGCCGGCGACCGTTGCGTTCGACGAGCTCGACGGCGCGCTCGTCGTCGCCGGTCGCCAGCGCATGGTCGACCGCCTCGATGAGCATGTCGTGTTTCTCGCACCACTGTGAAGCGCTGCGATGCAACTGCAGCAACTGCTCGGGATGATCCCGTTCGAGACGCTGGCGCAGGAACTCGGCGAACAACGGCTGGAACTGGAACCACCTCCCCTCCTGGTCCACGCGGTGCAGGAACAGGTCGCGTTCCTCGATCTCCTCGAGCATCGCCTGCCCGCGCTCGTGCCCGCTGAGTGCGGACGCGAGGCTTCCGCAGGTGCGTTCGGTGACGGCCGCGGTGAGCAGGAAGTCGACGAGTTCCGGTTCCAGCGAGGCGAGGACGTTCTCGGTGAGGAACTCGCCGATGTCGCGGTGACGGCCGGACAGATGGGCGATGAAGTCGTCCGGGTCGTCGAGCCCGCACAGTGACATCGAGGCCAGCTGCAGTGCCGCCGGCCAGCCGTCCGTCGCCGCGGTCAGCGCCGCCACACGTTCGTCGTCGAGGGCGAGCGCGCACTGGTCCACGAGGAATTCGCGGGCCTCCTGGACGCTGAAACGCAGTTCGTGGAAATCGATTTCGATGAGGTCCTCACGCACCCGCATCCGGCTCATCGGAAGTCCCGCCCGGGTCCGCCCGACGACCATCACCTGCAGATGGCGGCAGCAGTTGTCGAGCAGGAACCCCATCGCCGCGACGGTCGCCCGGTCGGTGACGCGGTGCCAGTCGTCGAGGATGATCACGACTCGTTCCCCGGCCGCGTGGATCCTGTCGATCAGCGAGGTGAGCACATAACTCTCGGCCTCGTCGCCGTGTTCGGAAAGAGTCTGCGTGAGGTCCCCGACCAGTTCCGGGCGGACCTGCCGGAACGCTTCGACGAGGTGCGTGAGGAACCACACGACGTTGTTGTCATCCCGATCGACGTTCAGCCACGCGACCGGGACGCCGCTGTTGTCGAGCACGTAGCGCCACTGCAACGCCAGCATCGTCTTGCCGAAGCCGGGTGGTGCGTGCACGGCGATCAGGCGCCGACGGCGTTCACCGCCGAGCAGCGCGAGCAATCTGCGCCGGGCCACGAGCCGTCGGGTCGGCACCGGCGGGCGGAATCGGGTGGCCGGGGCCGGCGGGGTGGTGACCCGTGAGGCCGCCCCGGTGCGCCGGACGCTGCGTCCGCTCGTCCCGGTTGCACCCCCGGACATCAGCGGCTCGTGCACATGGTCGGCGGCTCCGGCGATCGACAACTCGTCGACGACGAGGCCCTGCTGTGCCTGAATTTCGCGCAGTTGTTCACCGAATTCCGCGGCGGTGGCGGGCCGATCCCGCGGATCGGCCGACATGGCCTGCTCGATCGCCGCACAGAGAGCGTCCGGTACACCTTCCTCGCGCAGATCGGGGATGGGTTCGGTGCTCACACGCACGAACTGGGTGACGATCTTCTCGCCGCTGCGACGTTCGAATGCGGCGTGCCCGGTGAGCGCGCAGAACAGTGTCGCGGCGAGGCTGTAGACGTCCGACGCCGGTGTCGGTGTGTGCCCGGCCAGCACCTCGGGTGCAGTGAACGCCGGCGACCCGGTGATCTCACCGGTCACCGTCTCGAACCCGCCACGGATCCGCGCGATCCCGAAGTCGGTGAGCTGCGGTTCCCCGAACTCGGTGAGCATGATGTTCGCGGGCTTGACGTCGCGGTGCAGGATGCCGAGCCGGTGGGCGGTCTCGAGCGCCCCGGCCAGCGCAACGCCCAGGTGCAGGGTCTCCTCCCAGCCGACCGGGCCGGTGCGGCGGATCCGGGCGTCCAGCGAATCCCGGCGGTGGTACTGCATCACCAGGTACGGCCGACCGGACACGGTGGTCCCGACCTGCATCACGTTGACGATGTGCGGATGCCCGGACAGGCGGCCCATGGCGCGCTGCTCGCGGAGGAATCGTTCGAGATTGTCCGGCGCGAGGTGTGAGGTCAGAACCTTGACCGCCACCGTCCGGTCGAGCGCGACCTCGTGGCAGCGATACACGATTCCGAAACCGCCACGGCCGATTTCGTACGCGTCCACGAATCCGGCAAGGGCGAGTTCCGATGCGACGTCGGCTCCGACGTCGCGCTGTGTGGACAGCGGATCCTGGCCGGCCACGGTCGCCCTCGCGTCTCGTTCGCAGTGCCGATGCTCAATTCTTCCCGTTGTCTTCGAGGATAACGTCAGCGAACGACATGCGGGCCACGGTCCGCTCCCGAACCCGCGACGATCAGACCACCAGGCGGGGTTCGGTGAGGTCACGGCCGATCGCGAGCGCGCGGTAGGCCTCGGCGACCGCCGCGACCCCACGGCGCAGATCGTCGGGTTCCCGCGTGTACGGCAGGCGCACGAAACGCTCGAACGCGCCCTGCACCCCGAATCGCGGGCCGGCGGCGAGCAGCGCCCCGTGGTTCGGGGCGATCGCGGCCAGTGCCGTCGACACCGGTTCGGGCATGCGCACCCACAACGACATGCCCCCTCGACCCACCGAGCACTCCCACCCCGGCAGGCGTGCACCGAGTTCCCCGAGCATCACCGCCCGCTGGTCCCGCAGCCGGGCGCGGCGCCCGGCGAGCAGGTCGTCGACGTCGGCGAGCAGGTGCGCCGCGGCCAGTTGCTCCATGACCGGGGTACCGAGGTCCACTGCCGTTCTGGCGCCGGTGAGCCGGGTGATCAGGTCGCGGTCGGCGCGGATCCAGCCGACCCGCAGACCACCCCACAGCGACTTGCCGGTCGATCCGATGGTCACGACCGACTCGCCGTGGCCGAGAGCCTGCGCGTAGGACGCCACCGACGGGGGCGGCGGGGCGTCGAGCCACAGATCCACCATCGTCTCGTCGACGACGACGGTCATGCGGGTTTCGCGGGCGATGCGGGCGAGTTCTGCGCGCCCGTCCTCGCCCAGGCACAGCCCGGTCGGGTTGTGGAAGTCGGGGATCAGGTAGGCCATGCGCGCCGCGGTCTGGCGGGCGGCGCTGCGCAGCCCGTCCGGGTCCCAGCCGCCGTCGGCGCCGCCCTCCGGCCGCACCGGCACCGGGACCGGGCGTGCACCGTGCCGCCGGATCGCCTCGAGCGCGTTCGGGTAGGTGGGGTGGTCGACGACGACGCGATCGCCGGGATCGGTGAGCACCCCGAGCAGCAGTCGCAGCGCGTGCTGGGCCCCGGTCGTGACCATGATCTGGTCGACAGTGGTGGGGAGCCCGCGCTCGGCGTAGCGCTGCGCGATGACCTCTCGCAGACTCGGGATGCCGATCGGTTCGACCCCGTGGCCGGTCAGATAGGCGGGCATCGCCCGCAGAGCCGCCGCGTAGGCGGTTTCGATCTCCGGTCCCGGCGCGGGCATCGATGCGTCGCTCAGGTCGACCACGTCCCCGACGGGCGCGGCGGTCCGGTCCCGGTTCCCCACCGGACGCGATGCGTCGGCCGGTTTCGCGACGACGCTTCGGGCACCCTGCCGGCTGTGGAGGTATCCCTGCTCTCGCAGGACGGTGTACGCGGAGGTGATGGTGGTACGGCTCAGCGACAGCACGGCCGCGAGCTCGCGTTCGCTGGGCAGTGCGACGCCGACCGGCACGCGGCCGTCGTGCACGAGCAGGCGGATGCCGTCGGCGAGCGCCCGGTACGCGGGGCGCGCGTCGTCCGTGTCCTGCCAGTTGCCCAGGTCCCGCGCCAGGGAGCCTGCGCCGATCGCGCGAATCATCACCGGTCCAGTATGTCAGTCCAGTCGCGACGAGTGGCCATCTGTCGGCGGTCCAGTTCATACTGGGGCGGTGACCGAACCCGGCACCACGGAGACCCGAGAGCCCCTGCACACGTCGTTCGCGTTGTTCGACACCGCGATCGGCACCTGCGCGATCGTCTGGTCGGCGACCGGCGTCGTCGGATTCCAACTGCCCGAACCCGCACCGGAACCGACCCGAGACGAGGTGGGGCGCCGCTTCCCCACCGCCGTCGAGAATTCCCTGCCTCCGGCGATCGCGCCGATCGTCGAGGCGGTGACAGCGCATCTGGCCGGAGCCGCCGACGATCTGCGGTGGGTGCCCGTGGACTATCGCGACGTATCCGAATTCGACTGTGCCGTCTACGAATACACGCGATCCCTCGATCCGGGTTCGACGGCGACGTACGGCGAGGTGGCCGCGGCACTCGGACGACCCGGCGGAGCGCAGGCCGTCGGCCAGGCACTGGGCCGTAATCCGGTTCCGATCGTCGTGCCGTGCCATCGGGTTCTCGCGGCCGGTGGGGCCATCGGCGGGTTCTCGGCGCCGGGCAGCATCGTCACCAAACGCGAACTCCTCGCCCTCGAACACACACCGGGATTCGACGACCCGACCCTGTTCTGACGACCCCCGCGATTCCGGACCGGCCGCTCAGTGCCGCTTACGCAGCGCCTCTCCCAGCTGCGCACGGTCGGAGACACCGAGTTTCGTGCAGGCCCGGTAGATGTGCCCCTCGACGGTGCGCACCGACAGGAACAGCCGATCGGCGATCTCCTGGTTGCTGAGCCCGGTCGCCACCATCGTCGCAATCTCCCGTTCCCGTTTGGTGAGCGGAAGTGGCTGTGCCGCATCGAGAATCGCAGGAGTGGTCACGTGGTCGCACTTCTCGGCGATCGTGTTCGCGGCGGCCGCGGCATTGAGCGCCTCATTCCGGCGGCCCGCGGCCATCGCGGCCTGCGCCGCCTGGGCGTAGGCGTCGGCGGCGTCGATCGGAATCCCGACGGACTCGTATTCGCCTGCGATCTCGAGGAGTTTGCAGTGGTCCGCCGCCGCGACCGCCGCGGCCTGCGCGGCGGCGAGGGGCACCAGGCGTCCGTCGCAGATCTCGGCCAGTTCGGCGAGCCGCGGCGCGGTGGTGGTGTCGCCGAATCGCATCGCGGTGTACAACGCCATGGCCTCGACACCGTACTGTCCACTGGCAGCAGCTTTTTCGGCGACGGAACGGGCGGTGGCGAGCGCGCGGGACAGTTCGCCGCGGGCCGCGTAGAGCCAGGCGCGGGCGAGCTCGTGCTGCACCGCATTGAGCAGCAGCGGGGTGTTGCGACGGTCCGCGATCTCGAGCATCGCCTCGGCATCGCCGGTGCGGCCCAGCATCGAATACGCCACGACCAGTGGCGCGTATGCGGGGAACACCCACGCGATCGCGTTCGTCGGCGGACCGACACTCAGCGCCGCGATCGCCTGCTCGAGCCGGCGCGCCGCGTCGGCGACCTTCCCGCGCGCCAGTTCGACGAGGGCGACCACGACACTGGCCTGCCCCCACGCGAGATATTCGAGACTGCTTGCGCTGTCGAGGAACTTGCGGGCCCGGCGTTCCGCGGCCTCCAGCTCGCCCGCGAAGAGCTGGGCATTCACCGACGCCACCGCGGGCATGTACCGGAACAGTCCGTCGACCTTGTCGGCGATGGTGTCGTTGCGCGCCGCGGCCGCGCACGCGTCCGAGCTGCGCCCGGCCACCCCGTACCCCCAGAGTTGCGCGTAGGTGGCGAATTCGACGGCCCAGGGAAGCAGATCCGGTTCGGCCATGACCGCTTCCGCTTCGGCGAGTCCTTCCTCGAGCCGGTTCCGCGAGACCGCACAGGTCGCCGCCAGCGCACGCACCGCCAGTGCCAGAGCGGGATGCTCCATGCGGCTCCGGAGCACCGCGAGAACCTGCTCGGCCGTCGCGACGTCGCCCTTGCCGAAGAACAGATTGGCGACGCGGGTCAGGCCCCACCGCAACAACTGTGCCGGGTCGAGGTCGTCCGGATCGAATCCGGCCAGCAGCGTCTCGGCCTCGTCGCACCGGCCGAGCCACAGCAGCGTGCGGGCCAGGAGTTGCGCGGCGTCGAAGCCGCCCCCGGCACGCACCGCGGCACGCGCGAAACGCTCACCGAGACCGAAGTCGGCGAGCCGGATCGAGCTGCGTGCCGCCGAGGTCAGCAATTCGATATCGGGTGCGCGGTCGCTCTCGAGCGCGAGTTCGGTGAGCCGGATGTGGGCGGCCGGGGTGGACAGGTCGGAGGACTGCAGCGCCTCGACGAGCGTGCCGCGCAGGCGGCGTGCCGCGGCCCGGCCGACGCCGGCGCGGATCACCTCGCTGAACAGCGGATGCGCGTAGCGGACCTCGAGCTGCGGACCGTCCTCGTGGATGCGGATCAGGCCGCGCTTCTCGGCTTCCTCGATGGCGTCCTCGCTCGCGATGGACGCCAGCGTGTCGAGATCGATGGGTTCACAGAACGCGAGGAGCTGCAGGCAGCGCAGCACATCCTCGGGCAGCTGCTCGATGCGGCCCTCGAGCAGGGCGGCGAGTTCGGAGGTGATCGCCGCGCGCCCGCGGAGCTGCCAGACGCCGCGCTTCTCGCGGAGGGTGCCGGCTTCGAGGGCGCCTTCGACGAGATGCCGCAGGAACAGGGCGTTTCCGCCGGACGCCTCCCACATACGGTCGGCGCTGAGTTCCTCGAGGGTGCCGCCGAGCACCGATTCGATGTACTGGGTGCTCTGCTCGCGGCTGAACGGCGTCAGTTCGAGGTGCTCGAGGTAGCCGTCCTTCCACAACGAGGTCACCGCGTCCGGTACCGATTCGCCGGTGCGGACGGTCGCGACGATGTGGGCGACCCCGTCGATGGCGAGCTGGTGCAGGAAGGTCGCCGAGAGCTGGTCGAGCAGGTGCGCGTCGTCGACGCCGATGACGATGCCGGTACCGTCCGCGAGCAGCGCTTCGCGGGCGGCGGCAAGGAAATTGACGGGATCGCGAGAGGTCGCCGATCCCACCAGGTGCGCGAACACGCCGAGCGGAATGCTGCGCGCGGATTCGGTGCCGGCCACCCAGCGCACCCCGCCCGGCAGAGACGCGGTCGCGAACCGCGCGAGCGTGGTCTTGCCGACACCGGCGGCACCGGTCAGTACCACCCCACACGTACCGGCATCGGCAGTGAGGGCCCGAAGTATGACGTCGAACTCCCCCTGCCGCTGAATCAGCGGCCAAGTCTGACTCATGGCCAGGAGTCTAGTCCCGGCAGGGGGCGCCTACAGCAACTCCGCGAACACCACGAAAGCGACTGTTTACCGACGTCAGGCCAGGACGTCGTGCCGCACGATGGTTTCGTCGCGACCCGGTCCGACACCGATGCACGAGATGCGTGCACCGGACAGTTCCTCGAGGCGCAGCACGTAGTTCTGCGCGTTCTTCGGGAGCTCCTCGAAGGTGCGGCTCTGCGAGATGTCCTCCCACCAGCCCGGCATCTCCTCGTAGATCGGCTTGGCGTGGTGGATGTCGGTCTGCGTCATCGGCATGTCGTCGACGCGCACACCGTCCACCTCGTAGGCGACGCAGATCGGGATGGTGTCCAGGCTCGACAACACGTCGAGCTTGGTGAGGAAGTAGTCGGTGATGCCGTTGACGCGCGTCGCGTAGCGGGCGATGACGGCGTCGAACCAGCCGGTACGACGGGCACGGCCGGTGGTGACACCGACCTCGCCGCCCTGCTTGGCCAGGTACACGCCGTGGTCGTCGAACAGCTCGGTCGGGAACGGGCCGGAGCCGACGCGAGTCGTGTAGGCCTTGAGGATGCCGAGCACCGTGGTGATCTTGGTGGGGCCGATGCCCGATCCGACCGCCGCGCCGCCGGAGGTGGGATTCGACGAGGTCACGTACGGGTAGGTGCCGTGGTCGACGTCGAGCAACGTGCCCTGCGAACCCTCGAGCAGGATCGTCTCGCCGCGTTCGAGCGCCCGGTTGAGCTCGAGCCGGGTGTCGGCGATGCGGTGCTTGAACCCTTCGGCCTGGCCGAGCACCTCGTCGACGACCTGCTGCGGGTCGAGCGCCTTGCGGTTGTAGATCTTCGCCAGCACCTGGTTCTTGAACTCGAGGGCCGCCTCGACCTTCTGGGTGAAGATCTTCTCGTCCAGGACGTCGGCGACGCGCACGCCGACGCGGGCGATCTTGTCCTGGTAGCAGGGGCCGATACCGCGGCCGGTGGTGCCGATCTTCTTGGCGCCGAGGAACCGTTCGGTGACCTTGTCGATGGCCACGTGGTACGGCATGATCAGGTGCGCGTCGGCGGAGAGCAGCAGGCGGGAGGTGTCCACGCCGCGCTCTTCCAGACCGGCGAGCTCGGTGAGCAACACGCCCGGATCGACGACGACGCCGTTGCCGATGACGTTGGTGACGCCCGGGGTGAGGATGCCCGAGGGGATCAGGTGGAGCGCGAACTTGTCGCCGTTCGGGAGGACGACGGTGTGGCCGGCGTTGTTGCCGCCCTGGTACCGCACCACCCACTGCAGGCGTCCGCCCAGTAGATCGGTAGCTTTGCCCTTGCCCTCGTCGCCCCACTGGGCGCCGATCAGGACGATTGCCGGCATCTCGCGGTCTCCTAAGCAGGTGTCGATGTGCGGGCGGTCTCTCGCCTGCAGGTCCTGCCGCCACGGGCAGTAGCCGGGAGGACAGTCTAATGGACGACCGGTTCTTCATCGTGCCCGGCGTCACCGAAACGCCGCGCACACCCCGTCGGAGGCTTCACTACAGTGGAGTCGACGTCCGGACACCTGCCCGACCCGATCAGTTGCGAGGAGCCCTGTTGACACCGGTAGTGCTCAAATGCGGTGAAACACCCGTACCGTTGGCGCTCACGCCGGTGACCGCAGTATCCGCACCCGCTCTGCCCGAGAAGGACGACTTCGAGGACGTGTTCGCCCACCTCGAAGCGGTCGAGGATCCACGCCTGATCGTGGTGGGCAGCGACGCCGCGTTCGCAGCCACCCTCACCCGGCTCATGCGCACCGATCGCCTCGGTGTCGAGCTGGCGTACGTGCCGGAGAAGCGCACGCCGGCGACCGAGGCCTACGGGTTGCGCACGGGGTCGAAGGCGGCCGCGGTGGCCCTGCACGGCACGGCCAAGTCCGTCCCGCTGATCCGCGACGACGCGGGGATCGCCCTGGTGGGTCGCGCGCTCGTCGAGGGTGAAGGCCCCGATCTCGTCGGGGAGGCGTACGTCGACGACACGCGCCTGTTCTCCGGCGAAGTTCCCGGCCTGCGCATCGAGCCGACGGCGGCGATGCCCGGGCTGCGGGCGGCCGTCGACCGCCCGCGCTGGTTCGGCGGGTACCGGTGGCTGGAGGGACGGGCGGTGCAACTCGGCTCCCCCGGCGCCCTGCTCACCCGTGACGGCGTCGCGAACCCGCGCGCGGTGAAACGGTCCACGTTCTACCGGCACGATCAGAACTGGCTGCTGGTGCGCTGACGACGCTTTCCCGGAGGGCACCCGAGGCGCCCGCCCGATCTGACTTGCAAATTCCATAGCCAGATTCTACCGTTTCTGACTATGGGACTTAATAGTCAGGTGGTACGGCCGGCGGCGTCGTCGCCGCTGACCATCGATCTCCCGTCCTCGTTCGACGCCACGTGGCGCGGGTTCGGGGGCCTGCACGGCGGACTGGTCGCCGGGATACTGCTCCACGCGACCGCCGCCGAACTCGATGCCGTCCCGGCCGCGATCACCGCGCATTTCTACGCGCCGGTGCCGCCCGGGCGGGTGGAGGTGAACGTCGAGTCGCTGCGGTCCGGTCGCACGGCGGGTGCCCGCGCCTCGCTCGGGAACGGTGAGGTGACCGGGTTGGTGCGGCTCGTGCGGGATCTCGAACCCGCCCGGTGGTCGTCACCGTCGACCGTTCCCGAGGTCGATCCGTGGACCCGGCCGGTGCTGGAGATCCCGGTCGACTTCGTGCCGTTCTCGCAGTATCTCGACATCCGCCCGATCAACGCGGCCCGTCCGTTCGGGGGCGGCACGGATCCCACCTTCGAAGTGTGGATCCGGCTGCGACCGGATGTCCTGTTGCCGCCGACGGTCCGCGCCGCGGTGCTGCTCGACGCGCTGCCCCCGGGCCTGTTCGCGACGCGGACGGCGCCGGTGCCGATCCCCACCGCCGAGTTCACGGCACACCTGGCGCCTGCCGCCCACGATCCGGACGGCGAATGGTTCCATCTGCGTCAGCACACGACGTGGGCGAGCGCGGATCTGTGCGTCGACGACACCGAACTGCGCAGACCCACCGGCGAACTCGTCGCTCAGGGCCGGCAGCTGCGTCGCATCATGGGTGGTTGAGCCGCGCGAGGCGCTCCCCTGCCGCACGCAGCGATGCCCGCAACGAGGACGGGGCGAGCACCTCGACGCCGCCGCCGAGGGCGAGGAACTGGTCGACGGCGACCTCCTCCCCCTCGAGCATCAGATCGACGCGCACCCAGCCCTCCGCATCGGGTTCGCCCGGTTCGACGTCTGCGGCACCCACCCCCACGATCTTGGGGAGCCTGCGCCAGGCCGTCGGCGACAGCCGGACGGTACATGCGAACGTTCTTATCTCGCGGTCGAATTCGAGGGTGGATGCGGTCCACCACGCAGCCAGGTCGAAATCGTCTGGCCTGCGGGCCGGTTCGTCGAGAGCATCGGCAGCGGTGATGCGACCGACCCGGTAGCTGACGATGCGGCGGGAGTGGCCGGCGACGAGGTACCAGACGCCGGCCTTGGCGACCAGGCCGAGAGGATCGAGCGTACGGGCCACCTCGACCTTGCCCCGGCGGTAGCGGATGCGTAGGCGCCGACCCTCGAGAACGGCGGTCGCGACGATCGGAAGATGTTCGTTCCCACCCGGTTCGGCGAACCAGCCGGGAGCGTCGATGTACACGCGGTCGCGCCAGACCTGCGCGGCAGTGCGCAGAGGCAGGGGCATCGACCCGAGGAGTTTCGTACGGGCGGCATCGAGCTCGACACCGAGCTCGGCGGCGAGCGCCGGCACTCCCAGCAGCATCAGGGCTGCACTCTCGGGCCGGGTCAGCCCGCTGAGCCTCGACTGCCAGCCGTCGAGCAACCGGATGCCACCGCCGGGTCCGCTCTCGGTCCACACCGGCACGCCCGCGGCGGACAGCGCGCCGACGTCGCGATACACGGTGCGAACCGACACACCCAATTCGTCGGCGAGATTCTGCGCGGTGACGCCGGGACTGCCCTGCAGGCGCAGCATCATCTCGAGTAGTCGGGCCGATCGCACAAGATCGACACTAGACGAAATCCCTGACACAAGATGTCAGCGATCCGGGTGCACAGTGATCGCATGGCAACCTGGGAACAGTTCCGTACCGAAGCACCGGACCTCGCGGACGCGATCGCCGCGCGCTGGGCCGCCCACAAGCACCACGTCCTGGCCACCCTGCGACGCGACGGCTCCCCGCGCGTCAGCGGCACCGAGGTCGAGATCGTGGACGGCCGGCTCGTGATCGGATCGATGTACGGCGCGCAGAAGGCCCGCGACCTGCAGCGCGACGGTCGGTACGCCCTGCATTCCAATCCCGGCCACCACGACATGGTGGGTGGCGACGCGAAGGTCGCGGGGCGGGCGCGCGAATTGGACGGCGACGCAAAGGACGCGATCCTCGCGGCGTATCCGTCGGAGACGCCCGAGGGTCCGATGCACCTGTTCGAACTCGACCTCGACGAGGCCGTGCTCGTCACCGTCGACGAGAAGTTGCACGTCGACGTGTGGCATCCCGGAGCCGGGGTGGTGCGACACGACCGGTGAAACCGCGCAAATCACCCAATCCTCGTGAAACGCACGGGTTCTGGTGGTGATTCTTCGGTGAGTCTTACCTTGGTCGGGGCGCGTAGCATTCGACTCGATCGCCGGTGCGATCGAACTGCGCTCGACACGGAGGAACACATGAGAACTACACCGTCGCGACACCGATGGACCCGCGGCGCCCTGGCAGCCGGGGCGCTGGGCGTTGCTGCACTGCTGACGTTGTCGGCATGCAGCAACGACACGTCCGGCGGAGATTCCGAAGACGCGAACGCGATCACGGTCTACAACGCGCAGCACGAGTCGCTGACCCAGGAGTGGGTGGACGAGTTCACCGCGGAAACGGGCATCACCGTCAACCTCCGTAACGGCAGCGACACCGAGATGGCGAACCAGCTGATCGCCGAAAGTGACCGCTCACCGGCGGATGTGTTCCTCACCGAGAACTCGCCGGCCATGGCCGCCGTCGAGAACGCCGGCCTGTTCGCCGACGTCGCGCCCGACACGCTCGCCCAGGTTCCCGAGCAGTACCGCCCGTCCACCGGCAAGTGGACCGGCATCGCCGCTCGGTCGACGGTGTTCGTCTACAACACCGAGGCCCTCACCCCCGACCGACTGCCGAAGTCCCTGCTCGATCTGCAGAACCCCGAGTGGAAGGGACGGTGGGCGGCGTCGCCGTCGGGTGCCGACTTCCAGGCCATCGTCGCCGCGCTGCTCGAGCTGCGCGGGGAGGGCGCGACGCGCGCGTGGCTCGACGCCATGAAGGCCGGCTCCGTGCCCTACAAGGGCAACACCGCGGTACTCAAGGCCGTGAACGCCGGAGAGATCGACGGCGGCGTCGTCTACCACTACTACTGGTTCGGCGACCAGGCCAGGGGCGGTGAGAACAGCAGCAACACCCAGCTCCACTACTTCCGCAACGAGGACCCGGGCGCATTCGTCAGCGTGTCCGGCGGCGGCGTGCTCGCCGCGAGCACCCATCAGCAGCAGGCGCAGGAGTTCCTGAAGTTCATCACCGGGAAGAAGGGGCAGGAGATCCTGCAGACCGGGACCTCGTTCGAATACCCGGTGGGCAGCGACGTCGCCGCCAACCCCGCGCTCGTGCCGCTCGTCGAACTTCAGGCGCCCCCGGTCGACCCGTCGATGCTCGACAGTGCGAAGGTCACGCAGATGATGACCGATGCCGGCCTGATCTGATCCGCTCCGCATGTCCGTCACGTCCACGCTCGCCCGGATCCCGGCGGGCGGTACCACCCGATCACGTCCCCCCGTCGCCGTGGCAGTCCCCGCGGCACTGATGGTCGTGGCCTCGCTGATCCCGCTCGGATTCGTCGTCACCGGTGTCGTCGAATCCGGGTGGGACAGCATCCGGATACTCGTCTTCCGGCCCCGTGTCGGGGAGCTGCTCGTCGACACCGGCCTCCTGGTGCTGATCACCGTGCCGCTGTGCGCCGCGATCGGCGTGGCCGCCGCCTGGTTGGTTGCCCGCACGACCCTCGTGGGTGCCCGCTGGTGGGCGCCCATCCTCGTGGCGCCGCTGGCGATCCCCGCGTTCGTCGACAGCTATGCGTGGGTCACCGTCGTTCCGTCGCTGCACGGGCTGTTCGCCGGTGTCCTGATCACCACGCTGGCGTACTTCCCGCTCGTGTACCTCCCGGTGCTCGCCACGCTGCGCCGCCTCGACGCCGAGATCGAGGAGTCGGCGCGGGCATTGGGCTGCGGACCGTGGGCGGTCTTCGTCCGGGTGGTGCTGCCACAGCTGCGGCTCGCGATTCTCGGCGGCTCGCTGTTGGTGGCGCTGCATCTGCTCGCCGAGTTCGGTGCGTTCTCGATGATCCGGTTCGACACCTTCACCACCGCGATCTACGAACAGTTCCAGGCGACGTTCGACGGCACGGCCGGCACGATGCTCGCCGGGGTGCTGGTGCTGTGTTGCCTGGCGGTGCTGGTGCTCGAAGCGCTCGCGCGGGGCCGGGCGCGGTACGCGCGCCTCGGCTCCGGCACCGGGCGCACCGCGACTCCCACACCGCTGGGATGGGCGCAGTTTCCCGCCCTGGCGTGTCTCACCGCACTGCTCGCCGCAGCGATCGGAGTGCCGCTGTACGTGATCGTGCGCTGGCTGGTGCGCGGCGGCACCGCCGCGTGGGACGGTGCCGAGCTGCAACGCGCCCTGCTACAGACGCTCGGCTACGGGGTGGTGGCCGCGGTCGCGACGACGGTGCTGGCCTTCCCTGTCGCGTGGATCGCGGTGCGGTTCCCCGGCCGGTTCGCGAAGGTCGCGGAGGGCTGCAACTACGTCACGAGCTCGCTGCCCGGGATCGTGGTGGCGCTCGCCCTGATCACCGTCGGCCTGACGTATCTGCCCGGGCTGTATCAGACGACGACGATGGTGATCGTCGCCTACGTGCTGATGTTCGTGCCCCGCGCACTGGTGAACGTGCGCGCCGGGCTGGCCCAGGCTCCCGTCGAGCTCGAGGAAGCCGCCCGGTCCCTCGGCGTCCGTCCGGTTTCCGCGTTCCGCCGGGTCACCCTCCGCCTCACCGCCCCCGCGGTCGCCGCGGGGATGGCACTGGTGTTCATCGCGGTCTCCACCGAACTGACCGCGACGCTGATGCTCTCCCCCACCGGAACCGCAACGCTCGCGACCCGGTTCTGGTCGGCGAGCAGCGAACTCGACTATGCCGGGGCCGCGCCCTACGCGGCGATCATGGTGATCGTGTCACTGCCGGTCACCTATCTGTTGTTCCGGCAATCACAGAAAGCTGCAGGGATATGAGCGGTCTCGTCGTCGACGCGGTACGCAAGTCGTTCGGCGCGGTCGAAGTGCTGCACGGCGTGGATCTCACCGTCGCAGCGGGAAGCACCACGGCCGTCGTCGGATCGTCCGGATGCGGAAAGACGACCCTGCTGCGGATCATCGCCGGCTTCGAACATCCCGGCGGCGGCAGCGTCCGCGTCGGCGGGACGGTCGTTGTCGACGGCACCCGGTTCGTGCCCGCGCACCGGCGCGACATCGGATACGTCGCGCAGGACGGCGCGTTGTTCCCGCACCTGACCGTGGGACGCAACATCCTGTTCGGTTTGCCGTGGCGCGAGCGCCGTTCGCGGAATCGGGTGCGGGAACTGATGGAAATCGTGTCGCTGGACCCGGATTTCGCGGATCGGCGGCCCGACGAGCTGTCCGGCGGGCAGCAGCAACGTGTGGCTCTGGCCCGCGCACTGGCACGCCGGCCGAAGCTGATGTTGCTCGACGAACCGTTCACCGCGCTCGACGCCTCGCTGCGCGCCGGCATGCGCCGGTCGGTCGCGAAGCTTCTCCGCGAGGCCGGGGTGACGACGGTCCTGGTCACCCACGACCAGGAGGAGGCGCTGTCGTTCGCCGATCAGGTCGCGGTGATGAAACAGGGACGGCTCACCCAGGTGGGGGCACCGCAGGACGTGTACACCCGGCCGACGGACCTGTTCACCGCGAACTTCCTCGGGGACGTGGTGATCCTGCCCGGCCGGATCAGCACGGCGGGCATCGCGGACTGCCCGCTCGGCGCGGTGCCGGTACCGGCCGACTCCCCCGAGGGCGAGGTTCGGGTCCTGCTGCGCCCCGAGCAGATCGTGGCGACCCCCGCGAACGGCAGCGCCAACGCCGTCGTGCTGGAACGCGAGTTCCTGGGCCACGATTCGATGCTGCAGATCCGTTTGACACCGACACCGGACACCCGGTCCCGCTACACCTCCGAGGCCCCGCACGGCGTGCTCGCAGTACGTCAGACCAGTGTCATCGCTCCCGGCATCGGCGCGCACGTGAGCCTGCACGTTCTCGGGGAGGCGGTGGTGCTGCCCCGTTAGCCCGCCCTCGTGCACGGTTTCGGTAGCGGCCGCTACCGAAACCGTGCACGGGTCAGGGGCGGACGGGGGCTGCGGCGCCGACGAGCGCCACCATCTCGTAGCCACCGGGGTTGGTCTGGATCGGGATCTGCTTCCAGTTGTTGGCCACCCACACGTTGCCGGCCTGATCGACCACGATGCCGGTGTTGCGGGTCAGTCCGTCGAACCCGTAGCCGGTGCCGTCCGGCGAGATGGGTGCACCGGTGGTCGTGCCGGGCCGGCAGCCCACGACCCGCACACCGCAGAACTGGGACACCGCTTGCCCACCGAAGTTCGCGACCCACACGTTGTCGTTGCCGTCGACGGCGACGCCCCACGGTGCGCGCAGACCGCCACCGGTGAGCGGTGCCGGGGTGAGCAGTTCGCCGCGCGCCCCGATCCTGGTCAGCGTCCCGTTCAGTTCGGGTGTCAGAGCCGGGTCCGGGCACGGGATGCCGACCGTGCGCGAGTTCGAGACCCAGGCGGTCCCGGCGCTGTCGGTCGCGACCCCGAGCGGTTTGTCCAGGCCTCCCCCGGCAACGGGCGGCGCGATCGGGGTGCCGTCGGGTCCGAGCACGGCGACCGTATCGCTCCCGTTCCCCGTGACGAAGACCGTGCCGTCGGTGCCCTCGGCGAGGCCGAACGGTTTGGTGACCCCGAGGTCGGTGAGCTGCCGCGCCGAACCGGGATCCCCGCCGGGGTAGACGGTCACACTGTCGTTGCCGCAGTTCGCGAACCACACGTCGCCGCTGCCGTGGACGAGGGTGCCCTGCGGCCAGCTGATCCCGCCCTGCGTGAAGCCCTCGTCGGGCGAGAGCGCGACGCCGTCGGACGAGAACAGCGACACGCTGTTGTGCGGCGGCTGATCCTGTTCGGGACAGTCCGGAACCGGCGCTGCGAAACCGAAGTTCGCGACCCACACGTTTCCGTCGTCGTCGATGTCGATGCCGAACCCGGCACCGCTGAGCCCACCGCCGGTATAGGGCGAACCGGGGAAGTACTGTCCGGTCGGAGTCAGCTTCATGAGGTTGTTCGCGCCGCACACCGCGACCTCGGTGCCGGGAGAGTACTCGTAGTTGTTCGTCACCCAGATGTTGCCGTCGTCGTCGACGGCCATGTTGCCGGGACCGTCGAGGGAGTGTCCGTCACCGACGAACCGCAACGCGAGCGTCCACGCGCTCGGCGGCAGCACCCGGTCCGGGCCGTAGGGCGACGGGCCGGCCTTCGACAGCGCGAACAGCTCGATCACGCTCTGCCACGGGTGGCGGGCGGTGTTCACCATCGCCTGCCAGGTGTCTGCGGCCGCTCCCCGCCCGGGCACACCCGCCAGGTTCAGCAGTTGATCGCACACCACCGGGACCGCAATGCAATTGGCGATCATGTCGGCGAGAGATCCGAAGGTGCCCAAGGTTTCGGTGTCCGGGCCGTTGGGCGAGGTCGCGAGCACTGCACCGACCTCCCCGCTGACGGGATCGGCGAGGTTGCGCGCCATGCCCGCGGCGTTCGGCAGGCCCGGCGCACTACCTTCGATGCGTCCGCCGTCCGTGAACTGGGCGAGCCCGAATCCGGCGGCCACCGTCGTCCGCTCGTTGATCACGACGTCAGCGGAGAGCCCGCCCGCCCCGATCCCGCCCGCTCCGAGCACGCTCGCCAGCGTCACGCGGCGATCCCCCGGGTTCGTGGCGACCGCGTACACCACCGGTGTGCCCGCGGGCGCGGTGTAGTCGATCGTGAAGGCGCCGTCCGGACCGGACCGCGCGGTGCCGAGGGGTGCGGGGACGCCCGAGGCGAACAGGGTGACGTCGTAGCCGGCGAGCGGCGCGCCGGCCGTGAGCACCCGCCCGCGCAGCGTGCCGTCGGCAGCGGAGGCGGGGGTCGCCGCCACCACGGACCAGAGGGTCGCCACGACCACCGTGACGAGGATTGCGCACTGACGCCTGAAACCACTCGAACCACTCATGGGAAAGTTCCTGTCGGGGTGTCTGAGTGGTGCAATCGTGACACAACCGACATCGCTCGCGTGCAGAATTCGGCGCCCCGTGCTCGCGATCGACGGCGACCGACATTCTGTCCGCCCGACCCGACGAACCCCTCACAAGGGGCGTCGGGGCATACTGGGGACCTTGTGCCCTGAGCGAGGAGGAATACCGGTGAGCGACGACCTGTCCGCCTACCGCAGCGAGTTCGCCCGCATCGAGAAGAAGGTCGCCGGTGAATTCCGTGCCGGTCGCCGGCAGTGGGTGCTCGCCGGATGCGCGCTCGTGCTGGTCGTCGCGTTGCTCCTGCCCCAGACCGAGAGCGCGGCGTCGTGGACCGTGCTCGCCGGCTGGTTCGGTGCGGACGCGCCGGTGACGGTGCCGATGCGTCTGTTCGTGACCCTGGCGACCGTGTTCGGGGTCGGGATCTCGAGCGCGGCACTGTGCCTGCGCCGGTGGCGCCTGGCGGCGGCCGCGATGCTCGGTTCGGGCCTGTCCTCGCTGTTCGGTCTGTTCGGATACTGGTCGCAGAACGGGATGGAAACGTCGGCGCCGCATTCGCCGTCGTTCGGGATGATGCTGGCCTGGCTCGCGATGGTCGCGCTCACCTCGCAGTGGCTGCCCGTCGTGCTGAGCAAGTCGCCCACCGATACCGGATCTCGCCCGGCGGTCCTGTTCGCGCAGCGATAGATTCGGGTCAGGCTCGCCGCAGCAGGTAGGTGTCCATCACCCAGCCACGCGCGGCCTTCGACCGCGACCGCGCGGCCTCGATACATGCGCGGACTTCGGACAGACGTCCCGCGACGAGTTCCTCGTCGGACGTACCGAGGTTCGCGCCCCACCAGATATCCCATTCCCCAGGAAGTTCCGTGCACGTGAGGTCGCCGTCGAGCATGACGACGAGGTTGTCGCCGCCCGCCGCGACGTCGCGTGCCAGGCGGCGACCGGTCGTGATCGTGACCGGACCACCGATCCTGTTGAGCACCAATCGATGCCGCGCGGCGAGCATCTGCACGCTGCTGACGCCGGGGATCACGTCGTAGTCGAGGTCGACGACACCACGGTCGCGGATCCGTTCGACCACGCGAATCGTGCTGTCGTACAGGCTCGGATCGCCCCAGACGAGGAACCCGGCCGTCTCGCCGTCGCGTACCCGTTCGCGGAGTACCGTCTCGTAGACCTCCGCGCGGGCGGCATGCCAGTCCCGCACCTCGTCGCCGTACCGTTCCGGTGCCCGATCGCGGGGTGGGTCCGGAACGACGACGATCCGGTGGTCGCCGGTGATGTGCCGTCGGCAGATCTCCTCGCGCACCGACACCAGATCGTCCACGCCGCGTCGCTTGTCCGCGACGAGGAACACGTCCACCTCGTTGAGCGCGTGCACCGCCGCGACCGTCAGATCGTCGGGTCCTCCGGGGCCGATCCCGATGAGGCGCACCCTCATCCGCGGTCCTCGAGGTCGCCCTCGACGTCGAGGTAGGCCTGCTGCAGCGCCTGCATCGTCGACGGGTCCGGCTCGGCCCACAGCCCGCGATCGGCCGCCTCGGTGAGCCGTTCGACGATTCCCCGCAGTGCCCACGGGTTCGCCTCGCGCAGGAACTGCTGATTCTCCGGGTCGAGGGCATAGGTCTGCGCCAGGGTCTCGTACATCCAGTCGGCGACGACCCCGGCGGTCGCGTCGTACCCGTAGAGGTAGTCGACGGTCGCCGCCAACTCGAACGCGCCCTTGTAGCCGTGCCGGCGCATCGCCGCGAGCCACCGCGGATTGACCACGCGCGCCCGGAACACCCGTGCCGTCTCCTCCGACAGCGACCGGGTGCGCACGGCGTCCGGCGTCGTCGAATCACCGATGTATGCCTTGGGGTCGCTACCGGTCAACGCACGCACGGTCGCGACCATGCCGCCGTGGTACTGGAAGTAGTCGTCCGAGTCGGCGATGTCGTGTTCGCGGGTGTCGGTGTTCTTCGCCGCGACCGCGATGCGCCGGTAGTTGGCGCGCATGTCCTCGGCGGCGGGCTCGCCGTGCACGTTCCGGCCGTACGCGAATCCGCCCCACGCGGTGTACACCTCGGCAAGGTCCTCGTCGGTACGCCAGTTTCCGGAGTCGACGAGCTGCAGGATGCCCGCACCGTAGGAGCCGGGTTTCGACCCGAAGATCCGCCGAACCGCGCGGTCCGGGTCGCCGTGCTCCGACTCGTCCCGCTTGGCATGGGCGCGAACATAGTTCAGGTCATCGGGCTCGTCGAGTGCTGCGACCGTGCGGATCGCGTCGTCGAGCATCCCGATCACATGCGGGAAGGCGTCGCGGAAGAACCCGGAGATGCGGACGGTGACGTCGATGCGCGGACGGCCGAGTTCGGCGAGCGGAACGACGGTCAGCTCGCGCACGCGGCGGGATTCGGCATCCCACTCCGGCCGGACACCGATCAGGGCCAGGACCTCGGCGATGTCGTCGCCCGAGGTGCGCATCGCGGAGGTTCCCCACACCGACAGTCCCACCGACCGCGGGTAGCTCCCGGTATCCGCGAGATAGCGTTCGACCAGCGCGCTCGCGAGAGCGACACCGGTGTCGTAGGCGAGGCGGCTCGGCACGGCCTTCGGGTCGACGGTGTAGAAGTTGCGTCCCGTCGGCAGCACGTTCACCAGACCACGCAGCGGTGAGCCGGACGGCCCGGCGGGGACGTAGCCACCGTCGAGGGCGTGGAGCACGGCATCGAGCTCACCCGTGGTCTTCGCGAGCCGCGGCACGACCTGCTCGGCGGCGAAGGTGAGTACCCGAGCGACCTCGGCATCGGTGTGCCCGAGCACGGATTCCACGGTGGACGAGGTGGTTTCGGGGTTCCACCCGCCGTCCTCCATCGCCTGGACGAGCATCCGGGCCTGCGCCTCGACGGCGTCGACCTCGGTCAGCGGCGCATCGGGTTTCAGACCCAGCGCGGCGCGCAGACCCGGCACAGCGTGCGATTTTCCGCCCCACACCTGGGCGGCCCGCAGAATCGACAGCACCAGATTCATCCGCGCCTCGCCCACGGGGGCACCGCCGAGCACGTGCAGTCCGTCGCGGATCTGGGCGTCCTTGACCTCGCACAGCCACCCGTCCACGTGCAGCAGGAAGTCGTCGAACTCGGTGTCGTGCGGCCGGCCGTCCAGACCGAGATCGTGGTCGAGTTTCGCGGCCTGGATCAGCGTCCAGATCTGGGCCCGGATCGCCGGGAGTTTCGCCGGATCCATCGCCGCGATGTTCGAGTACTCGTCGAGCAACTGCTCCAGACGTGCGATGTCGCCGTAGGATTCGGCGCGCGCCATCGGCGGGATCAGGTGGTCGACGATTGTCGCGTGCGCGCGCCGCTTGGCTTGCGCGCCCTCGCCGGGGTCGTTGACGAGGAACGGATAGATCAGCGGCAGGTTGCCGATCGCGGCGTCCGTCGCGCACGCCGCCGACAGCCCCGCGTTCTTTCCGGGCAGCCACTCCATCGAACCGTGCTTACCGAGGTGCACGACCGCGTCGGCCTCGAATCCGCGCTCCACCCAACGGTATGCGGCCAGGTAGTGGTGGGACGGCGCCATGTCCGGATCGTGGTAGATCGCGACCGGGTTCTCCCCGAATCCGCGAGGCGGCTGAATCATCAGCACCACGTTGCCGGCCCGCAGGGTCGCGAGGACGATGGCCTTGTCGTCGCCTTCCCCGTCGACGAACAACGACCCGGGCGCCTCGCCCCACGCCTCGGTCATCGCGTCGGCCAATTCCGCGGGCAGGTCCTTCGTCCACTCGCGATACCGATCCGCGGTGACGCGCACCGGATTACCGGACAGCTGGTCGGCCGTGAGCCATTCCTCGTCCTGACCGCCGGCGTCGATGAGCGCGTGGATCAGGGCATTCCCGGCTTCGGTATCGTCCGCGAGATCCATGCCGGGAAAGCCCTCACCCAGGTCGTAGCCCTGCTCGCGCATCGCCCGGAGCAGACGGATCGCCGAGACCGGCGTGTCCAGACCCACCGCGTTTCCCACGCGTGAATGTTTCGTCGGATAGGCGGAGAGCATGATCGCGATGCGGCGCTCCGCGGGCGGCACGTACCGCAGTCGCGCGTGGGCGACCGCGATTCCCGCGACCCTGGCGCAACGTTCGGGGTCGGTGACGTACCGCGGCAGGCCGTCGGCGTCGAATTCCTTGAACGAGAACGGTACCGTGATGATCCGGCCGTCGAACTCGGGAACCGCGATCTGGGTGGCCGAATCCAGCGGGGAGACACCGTCGTCCGAGTCGGCCCAGTTGTCGCGACTCCAGGTCAGGCACAGCGCCTGCAGGATCGGGATATCCAGCGCGGCCAGTGCCGCGACGTCCCACGCCTCGTCGTCCCCGCCCGCGCCGACGGTCGCCGGCCGGGTGCCGCCGGCGGCGAGCACCGTCACCACCAGCGCGTCGAGGCTGCCGAGTTCGGCGAGCAGATCGTCGGGTGCACCGCGCAGCGAGGCGCAGTGGATCACCACGGCCTGCGCTCGGCCGGTCGCGTCGATCGCATCCGCGAGATCGTGTGCGAATCGGACGTTTCCGCTGGTGTGATGGGCGCGGTAGAACAGCACCCCCACCCTCGGCAAGCCGCCGGTCGCAGGCGCGGGACGTTCCGCGACACCCCATTCGGGCAGCGCCGCGGGGGCTTCGAAACCGTCGCCGCCGAGAAGCACGGTGTCCGACAAGAATGCATGCAACTGGGCCAGATTCGCAGGTCCGCCGTAGGCCAGATAGCGGTGTGCTTCGGCCGCGATCCCGATCGGCACGGTCGAGTAACCCATCAGTTCACCGTCGGGGGTTTGCTCCCCACCCAGGACGACGACCGGGACCCCTTGTGCGAGAACACGGTCGAGCCCGTCCTGCCAGGAGCGCGCAGACCCGAGGATCCGCACGACCACCAGGTCGGAGCCCTCCAGCAGCGCGGGCAGCGCGGCCGGAGCATCGCCGGTGAGGTCCAGGCGGGACGGATTGCCGACCACCCAGTCCGCGCCGCCGGCCCGCGCCGACAGCAGGTCGGTGTCGGACGTCGACAGCAACGTCAGGCGCGACACTGCGCGCCCCGGAACAGCACGAATACAGCCATGTTCAGTCTCCAAACCCTCGTGGACCTCGCGTGCCGTGGCCGGTCTCCTGGCTGACGGATCGACGCTGTTCGGCCGACCTTCCCGGAGGTGACTCCAGTGGTCTCCGCACCGGCGAACCGGCACGGACGAGGGCGAACAACTACCCGCTCACAGTGGCGAGGGCCGCGCCGGTTTCCCACCGGCTTCCCGAGCACCACGGCACGCCGAGCCTAGCGCACGATTTCGGCAGGTGTGCAACCATGTGCGCCCATGACGGACCATTCGGCCGACCATCTCCCTCCGGATCGCTGCCCCGGCCTGCTGCGGCCGCACCTCGCCGCGGACGGCGCACTGGTGCGTGTTCGCGCCCCGGGCGGGCGTCTTCCCGACGGTGGCCTGCGGCTTCTCGCGGCGGCCTCGCGCGAACTCGCGGACGGCGACGTACACCTCACCTCGCGCGGAAACCTGCAGGTCAGAGGTGTCGTCGTCGACGAGCGCGGCGGCGTCCCCGACGGCTTGATCGAATCGGTCGCGAAGGCCGGGTTTCTCCCGTCGGCGACCCACGAACGGGTCCGCAACATCGTCGCGTCCCCCCTCTCGGGACTCATTGGAGGGTCCGCGGATGTACGTCCCCTCGTCGGCGCACTCGACGCTGCGCTGTGCGGCGAACCGGCCCTCGCCGACCTGCCGGGACGGTTCCTGTTCGGTGTCGACGACGGCCGCGGCGACGTCACCGGTCTCCGGTGCGACCTGTCCGCCAGGGCACTCGATCCGGAACGGATGCGGATCGGGATCGGTGCCCTGAGAGGACCGGTCGTCCCGATCGCGGACGCGGTCCAGGCACTGGTCGACGCCGCGCTGAGGTTCGTCGCGATCCGTGAAACCCGCTGGAACGTGCGGCAACTGCCCGGTGAGGGCCGCGAACTGGGTGGTACCGTACCGCTCCCCGGCCCGGATCCGTACCGAATGCCGTACGGGGTCCTCGACGGCGCGGTGTCCGTCCGGGTGCCCCTGGGCATCCTGACGCCGTCGATGGTCGCGGCACTTCCCGACAGCGGTGTGATCGTCACGCCCTGGCGCGGACTCGTCCTTCCCGCCGACACCGACGTGGAGGCGCTCACGGTTGCGGGATTCGATGCTGCCGAGGATTCGCCGTGGTCTCGGGTGTCCGCGTGCACCGGCGCACCCGGGTGTAGTCTCGCCCGCAGCGATACGCGAGAAGCGGCCCGACGAACCGTCGCAGGCCCGGCCCCTTCCCGGCACGTCCACATCGTCGGATGCGAACGTGCCTGCGGCGCACCATATTTTCCCCATACCCTCGTCGTCGCCAGGAGTTCCATGTGATCGAGACACCCCCACCCCGCCGGTACGAATACGAAACCGACGGCGCCGAGATCTACGTCCGCTCGTTCGCGACGATCCGCGCCGAGTCCGACCTGTCGGGGATCCCGGCCGACGCGGAGAAGATCGCGGTCCGGATGATCCACGCGAGCGGCCAGACCGACCTGACCCGCGATCTGGTCATCCATCCCGGACTGGTCGGGGCGGCACGGAACGCGCTGAAGTCCGGTGCCCCGATCCTCACCGACGCGAACATGGTCGCCTCCGGAGTGACCCGCAAGCGGTTGCCGGCGGACAACCCGGTGCTGTGCCTGCTCGCCGATCCTCGGGTGCCGGACCTCGCCGAACGATGGGGCACGACCCGGTCCGCGGCAGCGGTGTCGCTGTGGGCCGAGCATCTCGGGAACGCGGTCGTCGCGATCGGCAACGCGCCCACCGCCCTGTTCCACCTGCTGGAGATGCTCGACGCGGGCGCCCCGCGGCCGGCCGCCATCGTCGGTGTGCCGGTCGGCTTCATCGGTGCCGCGGAATCGAAGGAAGCCCTGATCGAACACGAACTGCAGATCCCGTTCCTTGCGGTCCGGGGACGACGTGGCGGGTCGGCGATGGCGTCGTCCGCACTCAATGCACTGGCGCAGGAGAAGGAATGAGCACCGGACGACTCTACGGCGTGGGTCTCGGCCCCGGCGATCCCGAACTGATCACCCGCAAAGCGGCGAGGCTGATCGGCGAGGCCGACGTCATCGCGTACCACTCCGGCACCCACGGCCGGTCCATCGCGCGATCCATTGCGGCCGAACTCATCCCGGACGGCGCACTCGAGGAACCGCTGGTGTATCCGGTGACGACCGGCACCACCGACCATCCCGGCGGGTACGACGGAGCCATCGCCGACTTCTACGACGACTGCGCCGGACGGCTCGCGGCGCATCTGGAAGCCGGCCGGACCGTCGTCGTGCTCTGCGAGGGCGATCCGTTGTTCTACGGCTCCTACATGTACCTGCACGACCGGCTCTCGGATCGGTTTGCCGCCGAGGTGATTCCGGGCGTGACGTCGTTCTCCGCCGCAGCTTCGGCAGCCGCGGAACCGCTCGTACGACGCACCGACGTGCTCACGGTCCTGCCCGGCACCCTGCCCGAACCGGAACTGGCGCGGCGCCTCGCCGACACGGACGGTGCCGTGATCATGAAGCTGGGCCGGACCTTTCCCGCCGTACGCAACGCCCTCACCCAGGCCGGCCGGCTCGACGACGCCGTCTACGTCGAACGCGCATCGATGGGCGGCCAGCGCATCGCACCGGTTGCAGAGGTGGATGCCGATGCCGTGCCGTATTTCTCGGTGATCCTGGCGCCCGGCGACCGGGCGCCGCGCAATCGTGAAACCGCAGACCGCTCCCGGCCGGAGATCGCGCCGAAGCCTGAACCGTCTGCGGTGCAGGAGTTGCTGGTGATCGGGCTGGGTCCCGCCGACGCGCGGTGGCTGACGCCGGAGGCGTCGGCGGCACTGGCCGACGTGGATCACGTCGTCGGGTACGGACCGTATGTGGATCGGGTACCGGTTCGTCCGGGGCTGCAACGTCATTCGAGCGGTAACACCGTCGAGGTGGACCGCGCGCGCTTCGCTCTCGAGCTGGCGCTGACGGGTGAGAAGGTGGCGGTCGTGTCCGGTGGCGACGCGGGCGTGTTCGGCATGGCGTCGGCGGTGTTCGAGGCCGCGCAGGACGACCGCTACGCGGAGGTTCCGGTCCGGGTGCTGCCCGGAGTATCCGCGATCCAGGCCGTCGCCGCGCGCGCCGGCGCCCCCATCGGTGGCGACTTCGCGGTGATGAGCCTGTCCGACCGGCTCAAACCGTGGCCCGTCATCGAGAATCGCCTCGTCGCAGTCGCGCAGGCGGATCTGGTCCTCGGCATCTACAACCCGGCGTCGCGGTCGCGCACGACACAGGTCGCCGACGCCAAGGCGGTGCTGCTGCGTCACCGCCCGGACGACACCGTGGTCGTCGTCGGCCGGGACGTGGGCCGGCCCGGGGAGTCGCTCGAGGTCACCACGCTCGAGAAGCTGGATCCGGCGTCGATCGACATGAAGTGCCTCGTGATCGTCGGCGCCGCAGGTACTTCGGTGACTCCATCCGGTGCCGTGTGGACGGCCCGGTCCGTGCGGTGAGCGCCCGGAGAGGTCAGAGCGCCGGGTCGTCGATGACCGCCTGGATGAGCGCGCCGTAGGTGTCGATCAGCCGACGGCTCTCGATGACGTCGGGGGTGACGAGTTCGAAGGTCCGCAGCCCGCTGGCCAGCCCGAGGAGCAACGTGACGACGAGCCGTGCGCGTACTTTCTCCGGGGTGTCCTCACCGATCACGGTCGCGATGCGCGGCACGAACCGCGCCGCCATCTTCGCGCGTGCCTCCTCCCGGTCGGGTGCTTCCTGCAGCAGGAACGGCGCCATCGCCCAGAATTCGAAGTCGCCGGAATCGCGGCGTTCGACGAGCGCCCGGGCCATTCGGTAGCCGAGCGGCTCGGCGGACTGGTCGGGTTCGCCGACGTTCGGTGCGTCGGGGACCGCGGCCTCGAAGAGCTGGGCCTTGCTGCCGGTCAGCTTCATCACCAATGCCGGTGAGACACCGGCGCGTTCGGCGATGTCGCGGATCGTCGTCGAGGTGAATCCGCGTTCGGTGAACAATTGCCGCGCGACGTCGAGGATGACGTCGCGCGTCGTCCGGTCGGTCACGACGCTGCCCGGACGGATTCCGGGGTGGACACCTGTTCTGCGCGGGCACGAGCAGTTTTCGGAAGGAACACACCGGCCAGGGTAGCCAACAGGGTCGCGGCGGCGGCGACGGCGAACGTCGCGACGAACGCACCGCGCCCGGGCAGGGTCTGTCCCGCGGCGTCGATGGTGATCGCGGTCAGCAGCGCGGCGACGACGGCGCTCATGCCCGACGAGCCGATGGTTCGCAGAAGCCCGTTGACGCCGTTGGCAGCGGCGGTTTCGCTCAGCGGCACCGAACTCATGATGAGCGTCGGCATGGTCGCGAATGCCACCGCGTTGCCGATACTCCCCAGGACACTGCCCACGATGATGAGCACGACGGTGTCGTCGAAGGTCATGCGGAAGGCGTAGGCGAAGGTCATCAGGACGGTCGATGCGACGAGGGTCGTGCGGGCACCGAAGCGTTGGGTGATCCGGGCCGAGGCGGGCGAGAAGATCATCATGGCGATACCGCCGGGCACCATACACAGGCCCGCGGTCGCGGCGCTGAGCCCGAAGCCGAATCCGGTGGCGTCGGGGAGCTGCAGTTGCTGAGTGGTCGCCAGGGTGTTGGCGTACGCGGCGAACGAGACGAACAGGCCCGCGATGTTCGTGAGCAGTACCGGGCGATACGTCGAGACCCGCAGATCGACCATCGGTGCCTTCGCGCGCAGTTCGTAGGGAACCCACACGGCGAGCACGACGACAGCGGCCGCGAGGCTCAGCAGGATGCGCGGACTGGTCCAGCCCCACGCCGGTCCCTTGGAGATGCCGAGCAGCAGCGCGACGAGCGCGAGCGAGAGCAGGACCGCGCCGACGACGTCGAAGCGGCCGCGCGTGCCGGTGACGCCGGCCGGAACGAAGATCAGGATGCCGGTCAGCAGCAGTGCGCCCGCGGCGGCGGAGACCCAGAACACCGAGGCCCAGCCCATGCGGTCGAACAGCAGGCCCGCGACCGGCAGACCGAGTGCGCCGCCGATGCCCATCGTGGCGCTGACCAGGGCGACGGCGGCAGCCACCTTCTCGCGTGGGAGCACGTCGCGCAGGACGGCCATCGCGACCGGGATCAGCGCGGAGGAGAAACCCTGGAAGCCACGGCCGACGAGAACAGCGACGTAGGTGCCGCCGAAGGCGGCGATCAGGGAGCCGAGCACCATCATCGACAGGGACAGGATCATCATCCGGCGCTTGCCGTACATATCGGCCGTGCGCGAGACGATGGGCGTCGCGACCGCGCCGGTCAGCAGCGTGATCGTGACGAGCCAGGTGGCGTCGCCGTCGCTGACGTCCAGGATGCCCGGCAGGTTCGGCAGCAACGGGACGACAAGGGTCGTCTGCAGGGCGACGACGAGCCCGGCGAGGCTGAGCAGGGCTGTGACGGCGGTACCGGACCGTACCGGCGCGGGGGTGCCCTCCGAAGGGCTCGGGTGATCTGGGGTCACGGTCTTCTCCATCGCTCACAAGGGGTGAACGATGTTCACCGCGGCTTAGTGAACGTCGTTCACCCCTTGCCGTCAAGAGCGCCCCCGGTCCAAGTCGGGTCCGACATGGCAATTCCCACTCTCCAATCAGGAGAATGTGATTGACATCTCATTCGAGCCGGTGCTAAACAAGTGCTCAGCACACAGCGATCTCGACCGTGCAGCGTCCTTTGTTTCGTGCGAAGTCCGAGGTGACGAGTGAGCGTGACCCCCACAGTTCCGTCCTGCTACGTCGGTGCCCGCGTTCCCCGTATCGAGGACCCGCGGCTGCTCACCGGAGCCGGGTTGTTCGTCGACGACGTGACCCGCCCGGGCATGTTCCACGCGTGCTTCGTCCGCAGCCCGATTCCCCGCGGCAGAATCCTCTCGATCGACACCAGGGAAGCCGAGGCACTCGACGGCGTGCACGCGGTGTTCGTCGCGTCCGACCTGAACCCGCGCGTCCACGAGCAGAAGTACGCGCTCGACGGTCCGTTCATGCCGAGCCTGAACTGGCCGCCGCTCGCCGAGGACGAGGTCCGGTTCGTCGGCGACCCGGTCGCGCTCGTCATCGCGCGCGACCGCTACATCGCCGAGGACGCCGCCGAACTCGTCGCCGTCGACTACGACGCGCTGACCCCCGTCGTCGACTACACGACCGCCGACACGAACGACGAACTCGTCCACGCACAGTTCCCCGGCAACAACGCCGGCGGCATGGCAATCCCGCCGTCCGAGGAACTGCTGCGTATCTTCGACGAGGCTCCGCACGTCGTGAGCCGGACCGTCCACCAGCAGGCCTACATCGCGGTGCCGATGGAGACACGCGGCATCGTCGCCGAGTGGACGAAATCGACCGGGGAGATGACGATCTGGGCATCGACCCAGGCACCGCACGAGGTCCGCGGATTCTGCGCGCGACTGCTCGGCATCGACGAACACCGGGTGCGCGTGCTGATGCGCGACACCGGCGGCGGATTCGGCCAGAAGGTCGCGCCGCAACGCGAGGACATCTGCATCATGCTCGCGGCGACGCTGTTGCCGTTCGCGGTCAAGTGGATCGAGGACCGGCAGGAACACATGATGTCCGCGGGCATGGCACGGGAGGAACACGGAGAGGCCCGCATGGCGTTCGACGCCGACGGCCGGATCCTCGCCGCCACCCTCGACCACGTGCAGAACGTCGGCGCCTACCCGGTGCCCTCCCCGATCACCGCCGCGTCCGCCGTCGGCATGCTCTTCCCCGGACCGTACCGCGTCCCCGCCGCGACGTTCAGCCTGAAACTGCACTACACCAACACCGTCGGCCGGGTCGCCTACCGGGGGCCGTGGCAGTACGAGTCGATGGCACGAGAAGTGCTGCTGGACAGCGCGGCCCGGCGCATCGGCCTCGATCCCGTCGAACTGCGGCGCCGGAACATGTACAGCAGCGACGAGTTCCCGGTCGCGGCACCCACCGGCATGCCGTTCAGCGATGTCACCCCCCGCGAAACGTTCGAGCAGGCGCTGTCCATGCTCGACTACGACGCGTTCCGCCGCGAACAGGAGCAGGCCCGCGCCGGGGGCCGCTACATCGGCGTCGGCACCTGCACCTATCTCGAACCGACCGCCGGTGCCACCCCGTACCACAGCACCGAGGGCGCGACCATCCGCATCGAACCGTCGGGCAAGGTCAACGTCTACGTCGCGGGCGGGTCGTCGGGCAACAGCATCGAAACCACCGTCGTCCAGCTGACCGCCGACGCGCTCGGCGTCGCCCTCCCCGACGTCAACACCATCCAGGGCGACACCGCGGTCACGCCGTTCGGTGCCGGCACGGGCGGCAGTCGTTCGGGGGCGATGACCGCCGGCGCGGTCGGTGAGACCGCGTCGGTGCTGCGGGAACGCATCCTCGCGATCGCCGCGCACCGTCTGGAGGCCGCCCCGGAGGACATCGAACTCGCCGAGAGCCGCGCGACCGTCCGCGGCGTGCCCGGAGCCGGGCTGTCGCTGCAGGAGATCGCGGACATCGCGTACTTCCAGACCGAGACACTGCCGCCGGGTGTGCCCCCGGGGCTGGAGGCGAGCGGTCGCTACCGTGCCGAGCAGATGATGATCTGGGCCAACGCGACGCACCTGTGCACGGTCGAGGTCGACATCGCGACAGGTGCGGTGAAGTTCCTGCGCTACATCGTCAGCGAGGACTGCGGCCCGATGATCAACCCCAACGTCGTCGAGGGCCAGATCTGGGGTGGCACCGTGCAGGGCATCGGCGGCGCCCTCTACGAGCACCTGGCCTACGACGAGACCGGCAACCCCGTGACCACCACGTTCATGGACTACCTGCTGCCGACCGCCACGGAGGTCCCCGACATCGAACTCGGGCACATCGAAACACCGGGCCCCGGACCCGGCGGCCACAAGGGCGTCGGCGAGGGCGGCGCGATCGGATCGTCTCCCGCGGTCGTCAACGCGGTCGCAGACGCCCTCTCCCCCTTCGGCGTCGAGATCTCCCGACTGCCGCTGACCCCGTCGACCATCGTGTCGATGATCGAGCAGGCCCGGACGGTGACGGCATGAAACCGGCAGCATTCGACTACCACGCGCCCGCCACCGCCGAGGAAGCCGTCACACTGATCAGCGAACTCGGTGACGAGGCGAAGTTCATCGCCGGCGGGCAGTCCCTGATGCCGATGCTCAACCTGCGGCTGGCCGTGTTCGAGCACCTCGTCGACCTGCGCCGCGTGCACACCTTGCGCGGCATCGGGGTTCGTGGCGATTCGGTGTGGATCGGCGCCGGCACCACGCACAGCACGGTCGGCCGCTCCGAGCAGGTCCGATCAGCGGTGCCGCTGCTGTCGCGCGCGACCCCGCTGATCGGTCACTTCCAGATCCGCAACCGCGGCACGATCGGCGGGTCGATCGCCCACGCGGACGGTGCCGGCGAGTATCCGGCCGTGGCTCTGACGCTCGACGCCGAGATCGAGACGCTGTCGCCCGGCGGCACCCGCACGATCCCCGCGTCGCAGTTCTTCACCGGCATGTGGAGCACCGACCTCGCGGAGGACGAACTGATCACCGGCATCACGTTTCCCGTCGCGCCGGCTCGCAGCGGCTACGCGATCGAGGAGTTCACCCGTCGTAGCGGCGATTTCGCGGTCGCGGGTGCGCTGGTCGCGTTGACCCTCGCCGAGGACTCCACGATCGAACGGTGCGCGATCACCACGTTCGGGCTGGGCCCCACCGCGACCCGCGCGACCGTCGTCGAGCAGGCGGTCACCGGCGCGGTTGCGGCAGAGCAGGATCCGGAGACGGTGGCCCGGGACGTTCTCGACGGTGTCGAGTCGATCTCCGAGGATCTGCACGGTCCGGTCGAGTACCGCAAACGTGTCGGCACGGCAATGGTGGCGCGCGCATGGCAGCGCGCCGTGGAGGAGGCAACGCATGGCTGACGTCGACATCGAGGTCCGGATCAACGGCACGCGCTTTCGTCGCACCGTGCCTCCGCGACTGACCCTCGCCGACTTCCTGCGCGTCGACTGCGGTTTGACCGGGACACATCTCGGATGCGAGCACGGAGTGTGCGGCGCGTGCACCGTGATGCTCGACGGTGAAGCGGTCCGCGCGTGCCTGGTGTTCGCGGTGCAGGCCGACGGCTCCGAGATCACCACCGTCGAGGGGATCGCCGAACCCGACGGCACGCTGTCACCGGTCCAGGACGCGTTCCGTGACCATCACGGTCTCCAATGCGGCTTCTGCACACCGGGTTTCGTCGTCACCGCGAGCGCCTTTCTGCGGGACAATCCGTCCCCGACGGACGACGAGATCCGGGAAGCGCTGTCCGGGAACATCTGCCGCTGCACCGGCTACCAAGGAATCATCGCGGCGGTCAAGGCGGCCGCGGGCGGGGTCGCGGTCGACGACGGAGCGTAGGGCCGAGGACAGAGGCCTGGACTTCCCTCCCGTCTCCGAGCGAAGGGTACATTCACTCGATCGA
>NZ_JBMBTE010000048.1:0-40152 GCF_048897285.1 Rhodococcus sp. O3 | reverse complement strand
GGCGCTCACCGGGGACGAGACGGTCGACGTCGCGGCGCGGCAGGACGCCGCGAACCGCGCCGCCGCCGAACTGCACGCGGCGCTCACCGCTTTCTCGGAGGCCGAGCGGCGGCTCGCGGACATCGACAAGTACACGACGCGGCTCGAGCAGGAGGAGGCGAAGCTCGCGCCGCTGCGGGCCGAGCAGAACGAACTGGCCGGACTCGCGGATGTGATCGCCGGTGGCGGGCAGAACTCCCGGAAGATGTCGCTGCGGTCGTATGTGCTTGCGGCGCGACTCGAGGAGGTCGCCGAGGCGGCATCCGAGCGGCTGCGTCGAATGTCCGGTGGACGCTACGAATTCGTGCATTCGGATGCCGCGGGCAGCCACGGCAAACGAGGCGGTCTGGGTCTCGACATCCACGACGAGTACACCGGGATGGTCCGGTCCACGAAGACCCTGTCGGGTGGTGAGTCGTTCCAGGCGTCGCTCGCGTTGGCGCTCGGGTTGGCCGACGTCGTCGCCGCCGAATCCGGGGGGCTCGTGCTCGACACGATGTTCATCGACGAGGGGTTCGGCACGCTCGACGCCGACGCCCTCGACTCGGTGATGGGTGTGCTCGACGAACTGCGTGCCGGTGGCCGCGTCGTCGGGGTGGTCAGCCACGTCGACGAGATGCGGCAGCGAATCCCGAGCCGGCTGCACGTCGTCCGGGGCCGGGCCGGCTCGACGGTCGAGATCGCGAGCTGAACCCGGCCACGTCGGTCAGCTCGGTTCGGGTGCCGAGCCCTCCCCGGGAGCGGGCAGCGCCAGGGTTTCCTTGTTGGCTGCTTCGACGCGTTCGTCGATCTGTTCGCCGATGTAGCGGATCACCACCGCGGCGACCGCCGCGACCGGTACGGCGAGGAACGCCCCGACGATGCCGAACAGCGACGACCCGGCCGTCACCGCGAGCAGCACGATGACCGCGTGCAGGTGCATGCTCCGTGACTGCAGCACCGGTTGGAGCACGTTTCCTTCGAGCTGCTGCACCGCGATGATGATGACCAGCACGATGATCGCGGTGGTCAGCCCGTTCGCCACGAGGGCGACGAGGACCGCGAGGGCACCGGCGACGAACGCACCGACGATCGGGATGAACCCGCCGATGAAGGTGAGGATCGCCAGCACGGGTGCGAGCGGAACACCGAGGATGACCAGGCCGAGACCGATGAAGAAGGCATCGATGAAACTCACCAGCGCCTGCGTGCGGATGAATCCACCGAGCGTGTCCCACATGCGGACGAGGACTTCTTCGAGGTGACGCCCCGCGCGACCACCGCCGACGGCATGCAACCACGGGATGAACCGCGGGCCGTCCTTGATGAAGAAGAACGTCAGGACCAGCACCAGGGCGAGGGTGACCAGCAGCGAGCCGGCCGTGCTGACGCCCGAGAACACGCCGCTGGCGATGGTCGCGGCGCTGCCCTGGACCTTCTCCACCACGACCTGGACCGCGTTCTCGAGCTGCTCGTCGCGGAGGTTGAACGGCGGTCCCTGAATCCAGTCCTCCACCTTGTGAATACCCTCGGTGGCCTTGTTCCCCAGCTCCGGGGCCTGCGACACCACCGACGGCACGATGCCGGCGATGATGCCGCCGACGACCGCGAAGAACAGCAGTAGGGTGACCGACGCGGCCGCCGCGGGTGGCACACGGCGTTTCATCAGTGCACGGGTCGGCGGCCACAGGACCGTCGACACCACGATCGCGAGGGCGACCGGGAGCACGACCACCCACATCTTCTCGATGATCCAGCCGAGGACGACAGCGCCCGCGGCGATCAGGACGACGCATGCCGACACCTTGGCCAGCCAGATCCCGCCGGCGCCGATGACCGTGCCCCGATCGAGGGGACGTGCGGGTAATTCGGGCGGGGACTTCGCTTCGCTCAACGGGGATCCTTCCGACGGCCTCGTTCCGACAATCTAACGGAGTATGTGTCCGGTTCGCGGATGTGCAGAGCCTCGCGCCGGACCCGCACGACCGGCGGCGGCACTTCCGGGCCGCGAGTCGTGTACCTGGCGGAATTCGACGATTTCTCGCGTTCGGCGACGGGACGCGTGGGACCCTCGAGTGCATGAGCACACGAAGCGTGGGATCTCGGATCCGGAAGTCCGTCCCGGCTGCCGTCGCCGCCGTGGCGGTCGCGTGCACACTGGCCGCCTGCAGCTCCGACGACGACACCAAGACGAACGACGATGTGCAGTCGTCCGTGGGTGCGATCGTGACGAGCGTCCGCGAGCAGGCCGAGGGTGCGGTGTCGTCGGTGCAGAGCGCCGCGTCGAGCGCCGCCGAGAAGGCCGGGGAAGCGATCGACCAGGCGAAGCTCAGCGCATTCGTCGGTACGTTCCGCACCGCCTACCCGGATCTGGCGGCCGATCGGGACGATCAGTCGATCGAGAAGATCGTCACCGACACGTGTCCGATGATCGAGGACGGCGCTCCGCAGCAGGACATCGACGCGACCGTCAAGGAACTCGCCACCAACGGCTCGGTGGAACCGACCGACGACCAGACGGCGCGCATCGCACAGCTCGTGCAGGTCGCCTGCCCGTAGGCACTGCCGGCTCGGTACGTTCGGGTGCCATGGGCACCCGATGGCAGACCGAGCGCAGCGCCGACGATTCCCGCGCCTACATCGAGCGGTTCGCCGGCCTCGAGGAATCCGGTGTCGACCTGCACGGTGAGGCTCGATTCGTGGACGTCCTCCTCGCGCGCGGCAGCCGCGTGCTCGACGCCGGGTGCGGCACCGGCAGGGTGGGGGCCGAACTGGCCCGGCGCGGTCACCGGGTGACCGCCGTCGACCTCGATCCCGTGCTGATCGACGAGGCGCGCCGCCGCCATCCCGAGCTGACCGTGCACCTCACGGACCTGGCGACCCTGGACCTGCCGGGTGAGCCCTTCGACGCGGTCGTCGCCGCCGGCAACGTGATGGTGTTCCTGGAACCGGGCAGCGAACGCACGGTGCTCGCCGCGATCGCCGCGCACCTGCGGCCCGGCGGGGTGTTCGTCGCCGGATTCACCACCGGCAGCGTCTACCGTCCGGAGCAGTTCGCCGCGGACCTCGCCGCTGTCGGGATGGTGCTCGAGCAGCGCTTCGCGACCTGGGATCTGCGCCCCTGGCACGACGCCGCGGACTGGCTCGTCGCCGTCGCACGTCGTGCGGCTGACGAGGCCGGCGCGTGAACACGTAGAATGCTGATTCCGTGAGCCTTACTCTCGGAATCGTCGGACTTCCCAACGTCGGCAAGTCGACGCTGTTCAACGCGCTGACCCAGAACGATGTGCTGGCCGCGAACTACCCGTTCGCCACCATCGAGCCGAATGTCGGCCTGGTCGAGCTGCCCGATCCGCGGCTGAAGAAGCTCGCCGAGATCTTCGGGTCCGAGCGCATCCTGCCTGCCACGGTGTCCTTCGTCGACATCGCCGGCATCGTCAAGGGCGCATCCGAGGGTGCCGGCCTGGGCAACAAGTTCCTCGCCAACATCCGCGAGGCCGACGCCATCTGCCAGGTGGTGCGCGTGTTCTCCGACGACGACGTCGTGCACGTCGACGGCCGCGTCGACCCGGCCTCGGACATCGAGATCATCGAGACCGAGCTCGTCCTCGCCGACATGCAGACCCTCGAGAAGGCGCTGCCGCGGCTCGAGAAGGAAGCGAAGAAGAACAAGGACCTCAAGCCCCAGCACGAGGAGGCCGTCAAGGCTCAGGCGTTCCTCGAGGAGGGCAAGACGCTGTTCAGCGTCAAGGACAAGCTCGACTTCGGTCTGCTGCGTGAACTGCACCTGCTGACCACCAAGCCGTTCCTGTACGTGTTCAACGCCGACGAGGCGGTGCTCACCGACGAGGCGAAGGTCGCCGAGCTGCGCGCATCCGTCGCACCCGCCGACGCCGTGTTCCTCGATGCGAAGGTCGAGCAGGAACTGCTCGAGCTGGACGAGGAGGACCGGCAGGAGATGCTGGACTCGATCGGCCAGACCGAACCCGGCCTGCACGCCCTGGCCCGCACCGGCTTCCACACCCTCGGCCTGCAGACCTACCTGACGGCCGGCCCGAAGGAAGCCCGCGCCTGGACAATCCACAAGGGCGACACCGCCCCGCAGGCCGCCGGCGTCATCCACACCGACTTCGAGCGCGGCTTCATCAAGGCCGAGATCGTCTCCTTCGACGACCTCGCCGAGGCCGGTTCGATGGCCGCCGCCAAGGCCGCCGGCAAGGTGCGCATGGAGGGCAAGGACTACATCATGCAGGACGGCGACGTCGTGGAGTTCCGCTTCAACGTGTAGACCCCCGGGCGCAAACGCAGACGAGGAAGGCAGCAGCGCGGTGCATGCATCGCGCTGCTGCCTTCCTCGTCTGCGGCTATGTCACTGATTCCGTCGGCCCAGATGCGTCCTCGCGGGACGAGCATCGTCGGTAAGGGCGACACACGGTGACGAGAGTCCGATGGGGACGCTCGCGCCGGTGTCCGAATTCCCGAAAGGTGACGACGATGCCTACCTCCCGAGTTCAACTCGCGCTCAACGTCGAGGACGTGACGGCGGCGACCGCGTTCTACTCGACTCTGTTCGGGGTGACCCCGCACAAGCAGCGCGACGGATACGCCAACTTCGAGATCGAGGATCCGCCGCTGAAGCTGGTGTTGATCGAAAATCCCGGTGCGCAGGAGCGCCTGAACCATCTCGGTGTCGAGTCGCCGACATCCGAGGACGTCTCCGCAGCGTTGACGCGGTTCCGGGACGCGGGCCTGACCGCGACGGTGGCCGAACAGGATCTGTGCTGCCATGCGGTGCAGGACAAGGTGTTCGTCGAAGCTCCGGACGTGCCCAACGGATGGTGGGAGTTCTACGCGGTGACCGACGACAGCCCCGCCAACCCCGAGGGGCTGACATCCTCGGCGTGTGAGGTCGCGTGCAACGCCGCGCAGGACGCGTCGGCCGGCAGTGTCTGCTGCGGATGACCTGGGTGATGTGGGGCGCCGCGGGATGGCGGCGCCCCCAGAATCGGTCGGAATTCGGCCGGGCACACTCGGCGACCGCGCTCATTCGGCGGTGTCGAGCAGATGCAGTTCCTCCGCCAGGACCAGGTCCACCTCTTCACTGGTCAGACCGGACAACAGATGCGTGGTCAACATCGCTCTCACCTCCTCACTGCGCTTCTACCGGTACGTCGAATCGGGAAACCCGAAATCGACATCGCTGCCCTCCGGACGCGAAGACAGACCCGCCGCGCGGCGAGGATGCTGGAGACGGAGAGGAACCAGGAGATCATGAGTGAGACGACGGACCCCACCGCGACGACACTGCAACCGGCGCCGGGCGATCTCGAGCGACTGTGGCGAGGCTTCTCCAGTGACCTGCGAGCCTTCATCGCCCGCCGGGTCTCGTCCCCCGAGGACGCCGACGACATCCTGTCGATCGTGTTCCTGCGGATGGCCGGCAGTCTCGACGGTCTGCGTGATCAGGACCGGCTCCTGGGGTGGATGTATGCGATCACCCGCAACGCGATCACCGATTACTACCGATCCGCGGCCCATCGCCGGGAACTGCCCGTCGACGCCGTCCCGGACAACCCGGCCGCCGACCGTTCGGAGGCAGATGAGGCGGTCCAGAAGGAACTCGCTGCCTGCCTGGTGCCGATGCTCTCGGGTCTGCCCGCCGAGCAGGCCGAGGCGGTGAAGATGGTCGATCTCGGCGCCCGCACGCATGCCGACGCCGCCGGCGAGGCCGGAATCTCCGTCTCCGGCATGAAATCTCGCGTCCAGCGAGGCCGTGCCAACCTCCGCCAGCGGCTGCAGGAATGTTGTCGGATCAGCCAGGACCGCACCGGTCACGTGCACGACTATCAACCGCGTAGCGGCGGCGCCTGCGCCTGCGGTGGCACACCCGCTTCGGAGCAGTAGACCGGGGCAAGACCCTCCTGGTTCCGTAGGCGCAAACCTCGTTACCCGCGGCGAAGTTCTGCGGCGCAGCCATGTTGTCACGGTCGCTCGTTGCGGGCGGCCTTCTCGACGATGGCGGCGATCCGCTTGGTCTTCGTGGCCGGCTGCTTCGCGAATGCGATCTGGGTGAGCGCGAACTTGCGGACGCTCGGCGGCCACGCGTCCCAGTGGGTGCGTGCCCGGGGGTCGGCGTCGAGGGCTGCGGTGAGTTCCGGAGATTCGACGAGCGCCTCGGCGTCGTCGAGCAGCGTCCACAGGCCGCGTTGCTTGGCGTCGTCGATGACGGCTTGGCCGGCCGGCTGCATTCGTCCCTCGGCGATCAGTTCGGTCACGCGAGCCTTGTTGGACGCGGCCCACGCGCTGTTGCGGCCGCGTCGGGTGAACCACATGCCTCGGCGGTGTTCGTCGATGATCCGGGTGTGCCCGTCGACCCATCCCCAGCACAGCGCCTCGCGCACGACCGGGTCGTAGTCGAGGGGAGTGTTGCCGGACTCCTTGCGCCAGAACACGAGCCAGACGCCGGGGGACCGGTCGTGGTTGTCCCGCAGCCACGCGTGCCACTCGTCGAGGGCCTCGAGGTGCAGGTGTTCTGCGTTCGGGTCGGCCATGCGGACAAGGCTAGGCGCCTGCGGCCGCGTAAGGCCGGTCTCGGCGCGGGAGGTGCGAGTTGCCGGGCCGGTCACCGGATGGAGCACGCGGCTACGCGGTCACGCCCGAAGTGACGAGGTCGGGATCGGAATCCCCGTCCGGAGCGTGGCCGCCGACTTCGCCCGCGACCGCGCCGCCGTGGCCGGCGCTGCTGATCTCTCGCCGACCGGCAGTCCAAGCGGCCCACAGACGGTGGTAGATCCCGCCGGCGGCGAGCAACTGGTCGTGGGTGCCCTGCTCCACGACCTGACCCGCGTCCATGACGAGAATGTTGTCGGCACGCGAGGCCTGGTCCAGGCGGTGCGCCACCACCAGGGCCGAACGATTACGGGTCACCACATCAGCGGCATCCTCCAACGCCCCCGCCCCAGCCGAGCCGGCTTCGGCAGTCGCCTCGTCCATGATGACGATGGCCGGGTCGAGAAGTAGAACGCGAGCCAGCGCCAGCTGCTGAGCGGCCACCGGCTCCAGCTGGATGCCACGCGCGCCGACCACCGTGTCCAGCCCCTGAGGAAGCTGGTCGAACCATGAGCGGGCATGCACCAGATCGAGTACCGAATGGAGCTCTCCATCGGTGGCATCGGGCTTGGCGAGGGTCATGTCCTGGCGCAGGGTTCCGGAGAAGACATGCACCTCTTGGCTGACCATGGCGAGACGCGCGACGCGCTCACGGTCGGACAGTGACGACACGGGGTGTCCGTCGACGAGCACCTCGCCCTCGTCGGGTATGTGCAGTCCCGCCAGCAGCGCTGCCACCGTTGTCTTTCCGGCCCCTGACGCGCCCACGATGGCGACGGTCTCGCCCGGGGTGATGGTCAGGTTGATGTTGCGTACAGCCCAGGGGCCGCCGTAGCTGAAGCTGACGTTGCGTAGCTCGACGTGCCCTCGGGGAGCATCTGCGCCGCTGTCGGGCACCGGTACGGGCGGATCGGAGACCACGCCCACGATTCGTGCCAGCGATGCGTACCCGGACTGCACGACGTCGAGCACGCGCATGAACGTGTTCAAGGGACCACGCAATCGGATGATCATGAGCACCGCCCCGGTCACGGCGCCCACGGTGAGGGCGCCGGTGGACACCAGCCGGTAACCCACCGACAGCGCGATCGTCAGCATGAGGAACTCGGCACCGAGCATCCAGACGTTGAGGACGAGCATGGTGCTGCGAGCCCTGATGCCCTTGCGGACCACATCCCACGAGGCGTTCTCGATTTCGGTGTGGACGCGGTTTTCCATCGAGAACGCACGCACCGTCGCGCGACCGCGGATGGACTCCAGGACGCGGCGGGCACGCTCGGCCATGGCGGCGCGCTCGGCGGCATAGCGCTCGGGGGCCTTGGCGAGGTAGCGGCGCGCGGCAATGTAGTACACCGGCGCGACGATCACCGGGATGATCAGGAACTGCCAGTCCAGCGAGAACAGGGCCGTGACGGTGGCAATGACAGTGAACAGTGAGGTGGACAGCGTCGGCACGGTCTCCGTGACGGCGGCGGACAGCTCGGCGACGTCATCGGTGGAACGGCTGACCAGATCGCCTGCGCCGGCATCCTCGACTCGGTGGGTGGGCAGTCCCAGAGCGGTGCCGACCATGTCCTGGCGCAGGTTCGCGATCACGCGCTCGGACAGCCGTGACACCAGATAGAAGCCACAGGCGTTCACGACCGCGCCGGCGATCGCGGCGGAAATCAGACCTGCGCCGATCAGCCACAGCGATCCCTGGGTGTGGTCCGTCACCAGGTCCACGATCCGGCCCATCAGCTGTGGCACCAGCACACCGGCGTACGCGCCGAGGATGAGCAGTACCAGAGCGAGCAGGAACAACAGCTTCGCATGGCGGACCCGGCCCAGCTGACACGCGACCTCGCGCCGCACCTGCGTCAGCGTGGCCAGGGGGAACCGAAGGGCGGTGTCGGTCTTGACGGGTGGGCTCGCGTTCGTCGACGGATTCATCGGGCGGCCACCGCGAACAGCTCCTCCACCGTCGCAGCCAGGTCCACCACGCTCGAGTGGTTGGCCGCCACGGCGTTCCATGCCGGGGCCTCGCTGAACACGAGCGTGATCCGGCCCGCCCGGTGTCGGGACACCTGCTCGGCGAGGTTCTGTTCCGTCACCGAGTCCACCGCGGTGGTCGGATCCTGCAGCACGAGTACCTCGGGGTCGAAGGCGATGGCGCGTGCCAGGGCCACGCGTTGGCGCTGACCGCCGGACAGCATGCGTCCGTTCTCGCCGACGCGCTTGTCGGGGCCCTCAGGGATGTCGTCGCAGCAGGCGACGCGGAGTGCTTCCTCGGCGGTGGCCCGGTCGGGGTGGACGTTGTCGGCGACGCTGCCGTCGAACAGGTCGGCCGCGTGCGGGACGATGATCACCCTGGTCCGGGGCAGCGACTGAAGCTGGGAGATCAGCTCGTGGTCGGTGCCGCGCACGACGGTGAGACCGGTCGGCAGGGCCTCCAGGAACTTGGCGGTCCTGGCTTCGTCGATTTCGGTGGTGTGTTCGAAGTCTGCCCCGAGAACCTCGCGGATACGCCGTCCGGATGCCTCGGCCGACGCCCATCGCGAGGCCAGGTTCCTGCCGAACATGGTCATCGGAGTGATGAGGAACTGCGTCAGGCCGACGACGGTGATGAGGTCGCCGATGGTCATGTGCCCGTTGAGTGCGAACGCGCCGGCGGTGATGCCGAGGGCGGAGACGAAGATCGCGCCGGCGGCCTCTGTGGCCCCGTTGAGGCGCGCCTCGGCGGCATTGGCGTGAATGGTCTTGTGATAGGCGATGTCCGAGACCTCGTCATAGCGACCCCGGACGGTGACGATCGCGCCCAGGCCCTTCAGGATGCGCAGTCCCTGCACCACATCCGCGGCGGTCGCCGCGGCCTGAGCGATCGCATGCTGACGTGCGACCGAACGACTCTGCAGAGGGCGGGCAACCCGGAGGGCCACGATCGCCAGGAGCGGACCGCCGATGAGGGTGGCCAGGCTCAGCCAGGGACTGATGGTGAACATCATGATGGCGCCGTAGGCGATGGCCGCCGCCTCGGCCACAGGCATGACCGTCATCATCACGATCTCGCCGACCCGGCTGGTGTCGGACGATGCGATCGAAAGCAAGCCGCCTGCGGTGCGCTCGCGGCCGGCGAACCCACGTGGATCCTGGATGCGGTCGGTGACCATGGTGCGCAGATCATGGCTGACCAGCTGCTGACTGCGGATCAGCATGAAGCGCGCGATCCAGTTCGCGACGATGGCGAGCACGAAAAGACAACCCAGAACCAGGATCCAGAATCCCAGTCGGCCGGCAGACGAGGTGGCGATGGCTTCATCCACGGCCCTGCCCACGACGACGGGCGTCAGGCCGTTGCAGATGAAAGCGACCGCCATGCCGACCGAGGCGACGAAGCTCCACGGACGCTGCGAGAGCGCGACCTTCAGCGTCCACTGCCGTGCGTCGAGCGCAGGCATCTTGGATCGTTGCCCGCCCGGCCCGGGTAGCGCCGAATAGTCGACGACACTTTCCTGTCCGTGAGCCTGAGGGGTGACGAGCACGAGCGAAAATGTTACACGTGCGAACTACCGCGGCCCGGTTGTCGTGTCGCTGTGGTCTGTCTCCGGTTTCACCCATCAGCGGCAGGGACCGGGAGTCTGACGGGACTGCCCTCACTGTGAGTTGGGCAGTCCCCTACGGGGCCGGGTCCGAAACGGGTCGTCCCCAGCTCCAGGAGTTCTGTCGTTCCCGTGCTCGCCTGCACTCTCCATCGAACCGGAAAGTGTCCCTCATCCGGACACTTCTGCCCCGACGGAACCCTGCGACGGCTCTGACCTGAGGTTTCGGCACCGGGCACGGATCGCGCCGGGTCCGCACCTCCACCACGCCGACACCCGGGCGCATCGCTCGCGCGGGACGGTCGCAAAGAAACACCAGGTTGAGGCGTATGTCACGCAAGGTGTCCGCAAGTGACACACTTCACACGAGCTCGGCAGTCCCAGGATTTCCTCATCCGAATCGCAACACGCATTGGACCGAGGACACCATGGACAGACTGATCAACATCGACAATGGCGGTACCCTCACCGACATCTGCGCGTGGGACGGCCACGACTTCAGCTTCACCAAGACTCTCACCACACCGTTCGACCTGTCGCAGTGCTTGTTCGACGGTCTCACCAAGGTGTCACGGGAGATCTACGGCACGGAGAATCTGCCCGAGCTGCTGCACTCGACCGCTCACATCCGCTACTCGACAACGCAGGGCACCAACGCGCTCGTGGAGCGGAAGGGCCCGCGTGTCGGTATCGTCACCGACTCGGCCGGCACGGTGGACGAGCTGAGGCGCAGTCCTGAGCAGCGCGCGCTGTTCGACGACCTCGTCGGCAGCCGCGTCGCGGTGATCGACACCGCCGCCGACGATCTCGACAGCGAACTGGTTGTCAAGGTCAACCGGCTCATCACCGACGGCGCGGCCCGCATCGTGGTCGCGGTCGGCGACACCAACGACGGCCGCGAACGCGAGATCCGTAGTGTTCTGCTGCGGAAGTTCCCCCGCCACCTGCTCGGGTCGGTGCCGTTCCTGTATTCGTGGGACTTCAGTACCGACCGCACCGCGTCCCGGCGCATCTGGTCGGCTGTGATCAACACCTTCCTGCATCCGACGATGGAACGGTTCCTGTACAACGCCGAGCATCGCCTGCGCGACCATCGCGTCCGCAACCCGCTGCTGATCTACCGCAACGACGGGGCCTCGTCACGCGTGGCGAAATCGGTTGCACTCAAGACCTACTCGTCGGGACCGCGCGGCGGCTTGGAGGGCACCCGGGCGCTGGCCGAAGTCTACGGCCTCAAACACGTCCTCATGATCGATGTCGGCGGCACCACCACCGACATCGGCACGGTCACCGGTGGCGAGATCCTCACCGACCGAAGAGGTTCCATCGCCGGGATCCCCATCTCCTTCCCGATGTCCAACGTCGAGTCCGCCGGCATCGGCGGCAGTTCGGTCATCGCTGTCACCGACGGTGTCATCACGGTCGGTCCGGAAAGCGTCGGCGCAGCACCGGGGCCGGCGTGCTTCGGCTTCGGCGGCACCGCTGCCACCATCACCGACGTCAATCTGCTGCTCGGAGTGCTCGATCCGTCCACCTACCTCGACGGCGGCTTCACGCTCGATGCGGACCGGGCCCGCGCGGTCGTCCTCGAGACCGTCGCCGAACCGCTCGGCCTCACCCTCGACGAGGCGCTGATTGCGATGGAGCAGGCCTACTTCACCGCCATGGGGACCGCCATCGCCCCGGCGGTCGAGGATGCCGACGAAACCACCATCGCCGCATTCGGCGGTGCCGGTCCGATGAGTGCGTGTGGTGCTGCCCGGGTCGCCGGTGTCCGTACCGTCCTGATCCCCAAGCTCGCAGCCGTCTTCTCGGCGTTCGGGATCGGATTCTCCGACATCGGGCAGAGCTACGAGACCGATCTGGCGGACACGAGCGACGCGACCCTCGCCGAGGCCACTGCCGACCTGCTCGCCAAGGCCGAACGCGACATGTTCCAGGAGGGCCATTCCCTCGAGGAGTGCGGTCTGTCGTGGACGGTTGCCTCGGAGGACGAGCACGGTGCCACCGTCGACGAAGTCGCCTACCGGCCCGGCGAGCCGGTGGAACTCGTGGCCGGCGCCTCCAGCGCGCTGACCCTCGTCGTCACGCGCCGAATGAATCGGATCGCCCTGCCCGACAGTTCGTTCGCCGAACCCCGCGACCCGCAGCCGGCGGGCGTGCGCACCGTGCTCGGTGCCGCGGGGCGCGCCGAGGTCCCGGTGTACACGCTCACCGAACAGCAACCGGGTGCGACGGCCGCGGGACCTGCCATCGTCGAAGGTCCCTTCTTCACCGCCCGGGTCCAGGACGGCTGGAGTTTCCACGTCACCGCCGGCGGCGACCTGCTGCTCACCGATACCCACTGATCAGCAGGCGCGACGCCTGCTTCGACCGCTTCGAAGGATGCACGACATGCGAATTCCCATGACCGAATACCTGGTCATCGATCTCGACACCGAACTGTGGCTGTGCCGGGTGTGCCAGCACGAATTCGGCGACGCCCGTGGCAATTACAAGGAGGGGACCCTCGTCTACGACCGCGACCCGCGCGAGATCCATCAGCCGATCATCGACCCGGACCGTTACGAGTTCACATTCTCCCCGGACCCCAGCTACTGCCGGATCCTCGAGTACTACTGCCCGGGGTGCGGAACCCAGATCGAGACCGAGTACATCCCGCCGGGCCATCCGCCGACCGTCGACATGGAGTGGGACATCGACGCCCTGCGTGCCCAGTGGCTCGAACGTGGCACCGATCCGGAACAGGTCATCACCTACGGCCCGGGGCAGGACGCCGAAGGTGAGTTCGAAGGCCGCCGCCACCAGCACTGAACATCCTCGATCGCAAGGAATCCGATACCATGAAACGCATCTCCGTCGACATCGGCGGCACCTTCACCGACTGCTTCTTCGCCTGGGACGACAAGTACGTCGAGGCCAAAGCCCTCACCACCCACCACAACCTTGCGCAGGGTTTCAACGAGGCGCTCGACCTTGCCTGCCGGAGGGCCAACCTCAACCGTGACGACGTGCTGTCCCAGGTCGATTCGGTACGGTACGCCACCACTCTGGGTACCAATGCGCTCATCGAGCGCAAGGGGCCCCGCGTCGGTGCCATCGTCACCCACGGCTTCGAGGACACCATCCCGCTCTCGCGCGGCCGTGGCTACGGTGAGGGTCTGGACCCGTCGATGCAGCAGAATCTTCCTGCTGCCGAGCGTCCCGAACCGCTGGTGCACCGCAGCCTGATCCGTTCGGTGAAGGAGCGCGTCAACTCCGCCGGCAGGATCGTCGTCCCGCTCGTCGAACAGAACGTGCGCGAGATGGTGCGCGAACTCGTCGACGCCGGCGTCCAGGCGCTGGTGGTGTCGCTGGTCAACTCGACCGAGAATCCGGCGCACGAGCTGCGGATCATGGAGATCATCCAGGAGGAGTACCCCGAGCATCAGCTGGGCGCGATCCCGGTGCTGCTCGGTCACCAGGTGTCCGGCCGTAAGGGCGAGTACGTGCGGACAACCTCCACCATCGTCGACGGTTTCCTGCACGACATCATGTTCCACGCGATGAGTCAGCTGGCGAACAACCTGCGCGATTCCGGCTACGACAAGCCGATGCTCATCATTCACAACTCCGGCGGCATGGCGCAGATGAACTCGACCGACGCGCTGCAGACCATCCACTCGGGGCCGGTCGCGGGAGTCAGTGCTGCCGAGCATCTTTCGGAGTCCTCGGGAATCGGCAACATCATCACCACCGACATGGGCGGCACCTCCTTCGACATCGGTCTGGTGCCCGCAGGCGGGGTCAAGCACTACGACTTCCAGCCCACCATCGACCGGTGGCTGGTCTCGGTGCCGATGATTCACCTCGAGACCCTCGGCGCCGGAGGCGGCTCCATCGCCAGCTACGACCGTATCCACCAGTCCGTGCGGCTCGGACCCGAGTCCGCGGGATCGGACCCGGGCCCGGCGTGCTACGACCGCGGTGGACTGCGCCCGACGGTGACCGATGCCGATCTGCTGCTCGGCTACCTCGACCCCGACAACTACGCGAACGGCTTCATCAAGCTCAACCCCAGGCGCGCGGTGTTCGCCATCGAGGAAAATCTCTGCGACGAACTGGATCTCGACGTCATCGATGTGGCCAAGGTCATCAAGAGTTCCGTCGATGAGCAGATGGCGATCGGCATCGCGAAGGAACTGCGGGTGCGCGGCTACCTGCCCGAGGACTTCACGATGCTCGCCTACGGCGGCAACGGCCCGCTGCACGCGTGCGGCATCGCCGATCACGCGGGTATCCGCCGAATCCTCGCGCCGCCGTTCTCGTCGGTGTTCTCCGCGTGCGGCGCCGGGAACATGAAGCAGTTGCACATCCACGAACGGGGCGTGCACGTGGTGCTCTACAACGCCACCACGCGCGGACTCTACGACCGCTACGAGGAGTTCAACGGCATCGTCGCCGCCCTGGAAGCGCGGGGCGCGGAGGATCTGCGTCGGCAGGGCATCGCCGACGAGGTGATCGAGCATCGCCTCGAAATGGACCTGCGGTACGGCAATCAGCTGGTGACGACCGCGGTGTCCTTCGACATCAACCGAATTCACGGTGTCGGGGATGTCCTGCACCTGATCCGCACCTTCTCCGACATCTACTCGCAACGGTACGGGCAGGGGTCGGCCGCACCCGAAGCGGGGATCCGTGTCCAGACCATCCGTGTCGCCTCGTACGTCAACGGCGACACGGTGGAATTCGATTCGCTGCACCATGACGGGGAACGAACACTGCCTGTCCCGATCGAACATCGGGAAGCGCACTTCGTCGGGCACCCGCGGGCGATCAGCACCGCGGTCTACGACGCCGAGGCCCTCGATGCCCGGCATGTGATCCCCGGCCCGGCAATCGTCACCACCGAGAACACGACCTACCTCGTCGAGCCGGGCTGGCGCCTCGAACCCTCCCCGCAGGGCGCCGTCTGGTTCCTCAAGGACTAGAGCAGAAACATCAGGAGACAATGTCATGACCGCAGTGCACGACGACCTCGCCCAAGCCGCCGCCGAACGCCTCGCGTCGCTCGACGAGCAGGAACAGCAATGGGTCGACGAATTCATGGACGAGACCACGCTGTTCCTCGGCCCCGATCCGGAGATCATGCGTTCGCACCACATCACCTCGCGCAGCGAGCTGGAGGAGGAATGCATCGCCAAGGGCGTCGACCCGCTCCAGGTGGATCGCATCCGTAAGCGCCTGGCCGGCGCCCTCGACGAGGGCTTCGAGATGTGCGAGGCGATGGGTGCGGCTCCGGGCGCCAAATGGGGCGACCTCACCACCGCCATCTACACCGCCGCCGGCGATGTGACCTACCTGTCCTGTCACGGCGTGATCGCGTTCTCCGCGATCCTGCACCATCCGATCCGCTACATCATGAAGTACTGGAAGGACGAGCCGACGGTCGGCATCCATCCGGGTGACGGCTTCATCCACAACGACGCCCGCTTCGGCAACGTCCACAACACCGACCAGTCGATGATCATGCCGATCATCCGTGACGACCGGATCATCGCGTGGGTCGCGGCCACCATCCACGAGGGTGAGAACGGCGCGTGCGAGCCCGGAGGCATGCCCTCCGGCTCCGAAACGCCCTTCGACGACGGCCTGCGGATGAGCCCGTTCAAGATCGTCGAGCGGGGTGAGTTGCGCCGCGACCTGCTCACCTTCCTGCAGCACTCCGTGCGCGACCCGAAACTGCAGCTTGCCGATCTGAAGGTGAAGATCGGTGCAGTGCAACGTATCCAGGAACGCGTCGATGCGATCATCGACGAGGTCGGAGTGGAAACCTTCGTCGCCGCACTGCGCATCACCGTCGAGGATGTCGAAGCCGAGGTGCGCCGCCGGATCCGCGAGCTGCCCGATGGAACCGTCCGGTTCAACCAGTTCATGGACTCGACGCTCAAAGAGAACATCCTCATCAAGCTCGCCTGTGCGATCACCGTCAAGGGCGACAAGATGACGATCGATCTGCGCGGTAGTGGACCGGAGATCCTCAACCGGGCCATCAATTCGCCGCTGTGCTCGGTCAAGTCGATGATGATGCAGGCCATCCTCGCGTTCTGGTGGCCGGATCTGCCGCGCTGCACATCGGCGATGAGTCCGATCGACATCATCTCCGATGAGCACACCTGGTCCGACGCCGGCTACGACGCCCCGATGGGCCAGTCCCTGCAGGCCTCGTTCCGCGGGTTCTCGGCGTTGCAGAACCCGTGGGCGAAGCTGCAGTTCTCCAACCCCGAGAAGTTCTCCAATGTCATCGCCCCGTGGTTCAACCAGATCAACACCTTCCTCTGGGGCGGGGTCACCCAGCACGGTGATCAGGTCGGGAATCTGTGCGCCGACCTCAACGGCATGGGCGGGGGCGCGAAGGCGTTCCGGGACGGCGAGGATGCCGTGTCGCCCCTGTTCTGCGCGATGGCCGACACCGCCGAACAGGAGGTCATGGAGGAGGAGGTGCCCTTCATGCAGCTGGTGAGCAAGCGGATCGTCCGCGACAATCAGGGTTTCGGCAAGTACCGCGGCGGCATGGGCTACGAGATGATCGTGGCGGCGGAAGGCACCCCGCTGTGGGGCTTCATGACCGTCACCTCGGGTGCGAAGTTCTCGTCCGTCACCGGGCAGTTCGGTGGCTACGGGTGCAACACCTATCCGCTCGCGATGGTCAAGGGCGTCAACGTCTACGACGAACTGCGGCGCAACCCGGAACGTTTCGACCTGTCCATCGAGAAGGTGATGAACGAGCAGCCGTTCGAAGGTGCCGAGTACATCACCAGCCACATGGGTCTGCAGTTCGACGTCGCCAAGGACGGGGAGCTGTACATGATGTCGCAGGGCACCGGCGGCGGTTACGGAGACCCGCTCGAACGGGCCCCGGAGGATGTGGTTGCGGATCTCGAGATCGACCGCATCTCGCCGAAGGTCGCGCACGACATCTACGGCGTCGTGTACGAGCCGGAGACGTTCGTCGTCGACGTCGAAGCCACCGGCGAACTGCGTGCGTCGATGCGTCGAGCCCGGATCGCCCGCGGCGTTCCCTACGCGCAGTTCGTCGAGCAGTTCGTCACCCCCGAACCTCCGAAGGACCTGCTGTACTACGGGTCCTGGGGTGATACCGAGGAACTGACCGCCACCCATTTCACCGTCCACGGTGCACAGCGGGTGACCACGACGATCGACAAGATGCCGATCATCATGATGCCCGACCGACGCGAATTGAAGATCGCCGAGCTGACCGCGCGGGTGAAGGAACTCGAGGCCAAGCACGGTGAGGTGGTCCACCGCAAGTCCTGACCACCGTCCGCCCCGTCCACCGGGTGCCCGCACGACGTGCGTGCGGGCACCCCTTCACCCCCCGGAGACCACGATGACCACTTCGAAGCCCGAGTTCCTCGCTGCACCGGCCTCGGGGCGCCGCACCCCCTTGATCGTCGACCATCTCGACTACAGTCAGCGGGTCCTGTTGCGCGGCAATCCGATTCCCTGGGGCGATCCGACCGCGCTGTCGAACCTGTTCAACCAGGCGCACGGGCTGCTGCGCCCGGACGCCACGCTGCTCGACCTCGGTGCCTACTATCGGATCCTCGCCGGGGACCCCCGCCTGCAGGATGCGATGACCGCACGGTCGCGTCCCGGATACGCGCTGCGCACCCTGCTCGGAGACGCGGAGGCCGGCCGGGCCGCGGTGACGCTGGTTGCCACCGTGGCCGGCACGACACGGCTGCCGCTGGTCCTGCAGGTCCCGTCCCCGCGTGCGTGGCTGGCGCAGACACACCCCGGAACGCCGGACGATCTCGACGCCGACCGGGTGGAGAACGCGGCGATGTACGTGGCCGACTGGTTTCGCGGGTTCGCGGACGTGTCCGTCGCGGCGGTGCTGCTCGACGAGCGTTCGGCCGGAGGTGCGCCCGCAGTGCCCCCCGACGCCTATGCACCGATCGGCAACGTCGCCGTGCACTACCGGTGGGAGCTCGGGTTACGTGACGAGCTGAGCGTGTCGTTCGGCGGACGCGACGGGGATGTACTCGGCGACGAGTACTGGCTCGGCGACCACGTAGCCGTGCCGGCGGAGGTCGGGGCGTTCCGGCTCACTCGCCTCCCCGAGAACGCGGTGCCCGAAACAGTGCTGGCCCGGCTGGCAGACCTGGACCGTGACGGCGTTCGATCCGGGGCGAACTGACGCCCGGCCCGGGCAGCGCGCGGAACCGACCGGATACCCTCGAGTGAGGTAGGTCACCACGAGGTGGTGGAAGGAACAGGATGAAGAACGCAGACCGACGGCTGACGGTGGCGGTCGCCCGTGCCGGATTCCTCGATTCCGGGGAGCCGGACGAGTCCCTGGTGTCGCCGCTCGTGTCCGCCTCGTGGCAGAGGTCGCAAGCGGCCGGGGTGCAGCCTTCCGGCGGGGACGTCGGGTTCGTCGGTGACGTGGATCGGGAATCCCGGCTGGTGCAATGCGCGATGTCCGTCTTCGACAGGCTCGCGACGGACATCGCCGACGTTCCCGTCAGCATCGCCCTGACCGATGCGAAGGCGCAGGTGCTCATGAGGATCGACGGTGCCCGCAGCATCGGTCGGCTCCTCGACCGGGTCTCGCTCGCCCCCGGCTTCGACTACCGCGAGGCCGAGATCGGCACCAACGGCGTGGGGACCGTGCTCGAATCCGGACAAGCCGTCCAGATCGAGGGCGCCGAGCACTTCCACGACCGGTTCCAACCGTTCGCGTGTTCCGGTGCTCCGATCCGCGACCCGTTCAGTGGCCGGATCGCGGGTGTCGTCGACCTGAGCTGTCTCTCCGAGCATTCCTCCCCACTGCTCGCGAGCGTCGTGCGCAGCGCAGCGTCCGAGATCGAACTGAACCTGTTCCGCGATCGCAGCGCCCGTCAGCACGCGCTGTTCGACGCGTTCGTCCGCGCCGACGCGCGCGGGGGGACGGCGCTGCTGGCCACGGGCAGCGCGATGTCCCTGGCCAACCCGCTCGCCCACGCCATCCTGGCTCCGGAGGATCAGCGCCGCGTCGGCGAGCACGTCGACTACATGATCGGCCATCGCGACCGGATCGACGAGCACGTCGAACTGCCCGATGGTGTCAGCGTCCGAGTGCGGGCCGTTCGGATCCGGGCGGGCGAGGACACTGCCGGATACCTGATCGAGGTGTCCGAATCCACCGCTGTTGCGGCCGCGATCCCGGCCGCGGTCCGGCCCGCCGCTCCGCCCCAGGTGCCGCCGCATCGGGCGGGGCTGGCCGCCGCAGGAACCGGGAAGCTGCGAGACGGCGGCGGTTCGCCCCTGTGGACCCGGGCCTGCAACGAGATCGAGGACGCGGTGCGGTCGGCGGAGCGGTTGCTGGTCACCGGAGAGCCGGGTACCGGCAAGGCCTCGCTGGCGTCCGAGATCTTCCACTCGGTGGTGCCCGGCGGACGCAGCATCCTCGTCAACGGCAGTACCGACCTTTCGGGGCTTGCCGCCGATTCCGCAACCCCCACCCTGTATGTGCTGCGCAACATTCGATCCATGTCCGAACCGGTTGTTGCGACCCTGGCAGCGGCGTTGTCCAAGCCCGGTCCCGAGCACGTGTTCGTCGTTGCCACCATGCAGGATTCGGATGAACCGGCGCCGGAGTTCCTTGTTCCGTTGCTCGACGCGCTCGAGCGAACCGTGCACGTGCCCGCGCTGCGGCACCGCACCGACGACATCCCCAGGGTGGCGGCACAGGTGCTTCGGACGATCACCGGTTCGTCGAGCCGCCAGCTCACGCCCGACGCGATGCGCCTCCTGGTGAGCTACCCGTGGCCGCGCAACATCCACGAACTGGAGGCTGCGTTGCGCAGCGCCGTTGCACTGCGGCCGGCCGGCCGAATCACACGCGAGGACCTTCCCGAATGGTGCCATCACGGGCCGGGCCGCAAACTGAGTGCCGTCGAGGCGGCCGAGCGCGACGTGGTGGCCAGAGCGTTGCGGGATGCCGGTGGAAACCGAGCGGAAACTGCTCGTGCACTGGGTATTTCACGGTCGTCGCTGTACCGGAAACTTGCCAAGTTCGGGCTGGCCGACGGTGCAGAGCCGGCGGGCTGACCGAGTGCACTCCTCGGAATGGCTCAGCGTCCCGGAACGGGTGCTTCGCCCAATGTCCGACGGGTGACGAACCGTCGCGGCATCCCGGACAGTGGATCGGTGAATTCCAGTTCCCGCGCCAGCAATTGGAGGGGGAGGGCATGATCGTCGGGTTCCTCGGGTAGTAGGTCGGGATACCAACGGTCGCCCAGGATCCCGACGCCGAGCGCCGCGAGATGCACCCGCAGTTGGTGCATCCGTCCGGTGTGCGGCCGCAGGATCGTGTGCAGGACGGTACGTCCCGACGCGCTCACGCCGGTGCCGAGCACCTCGATCACCGTCTCGGAGTTGGGCTCTCGCGAGTCGTCGACGATGACGCGAAGTTCGCCGCGGCGCGACTCGATGTGGTTGCGGTAGACGACGGGAACCCGATTCCCGGCGAGCGCCGGAGCGCTCGGATCCCACTCGGCCGGCAGCGCGGACACCGCCTCGTAGACCTTGGTGACCTGACGCTTCTCGAACAGCGATTGGTATGCGCCGCGCGTCTCGGGACGAGTCGAGAACATCACCAGACCCGCGGTCGCTCGGTCGAGCCGATGGATCGGCGTCAGATCCGGATTGTCGAGGCGGGTCCGCAGTCGGACGAGCGCGGACTCGCGCAGGTACCGCCCACCCGGGGTGGTCGGTAGGAAGTGCGGCTTGTCGATCACGACGAGGTCGTCGTCGACGTGGAGGATCTCCTCCTCGAACGGCACCGGCTCCTCGGTCGGCAGATCGCGGTAGTACCAGACGAACCTGTGCGCTCCCAGTGTCGTGCCGCGGTCGATCGGACTGCCGTCGGCGCCCACGATCTCCTCGGCGTCGAACCGCCGGTACAGGTCGTCGGCGTTCAGGTGATCGAACCTGTCGACGACGTACTCGGCGATCGTCGCCCACGGTCCGGAGCTCGGGACACGCAGTCGCGTCGGCCCGACGCCGTTCCTGACAGGTAGCGGTGAGGGCATGGGCACGCCCGCCATCATCTCATCGGCCGTCGGTCCTGCCGCGCGGTGGGTCGCACCGAGGTGCACGCAGACGGTGATCGTCGGCGGTGGGCGTCCGGATGGGCTTACTGCATGAACTCGCCGCCCAACCCGAGGACGCTGGCATAAAATCGAATGCGCAGTCGGGGGACATTGTTGCACCGGTCGGTATGTGGATCGGCCGGTGTCGTGCAGTCGGTCGTGGTTATGTGTGCAACGGTTGTCGCACTACTCACGAAAGGTGGGACTCAGCCCTTCCCGAGATTCGAATTCGTCGAAGTGCACAAGGGTACATCGGAATTCTGGGGCTGTTCCGATCTGGGGTCGACACGCGAGTAGGGGTGACATGAGCGCGGTCGACGAGGGGCCGCCGACGTTCATTGTGGCGGGTTCGGAAACGTCGTGTCCGTATCTCAGATGCGTTTTGCGACAGCACTTTCAGACCGATGCGCAACTCTGTCCCCGAGGCCGAAACCGGTGCCGCAATCATTCGCTCGTGTAGCGATCAGTTGTGAATCGACGTGAGAGGAGGCGACGACCATGGCTGTGCCCGGTCCATCGTCGGCGCTGAAGCGACTCCATGATCTGCTCTCCGGTACTCGGTCGCACGAGGTCTGGCAGTGCGATGAGCCGAATCCGGAGGGGGTCACGCCGGCCGAGTCGCCACTGACACCCGTTCCGGATCCACCGGAGGCGGGCTATCTCAATCCGGAGACCTATTTCGAAAACGGCCTGGGTGATTCTGATCTGAATCTCAGCCATGCAGAGGCGGCGGAGAAGTTTGCGGACAAGACAGAGAAATACGGGGTCTATTGCCGGCGCAGCACGGACATCACCATGCGTGGTGGCACGACGTCAGGCATCGTCTACCCGCTCGCGGTGTGTGAGATCGCCCGCGCATTCCGGTTGCGCAACATCGGCGGGACGTCGGCGGGTGCGATCGCCGCGGCCGCGGCTGCTGCCGCCGAGTTGGGGCGCATTCGTGAGATCGACCAGGTGGGCCTGCCGACGAAGGATCGCACGGAGGAGTCCGTGCAGCGTGGGTTCGCGGGTCTTGCAGGCGTTGTCGATTGGCTGACGCAGCTCGATGGGGACTCAGCCAATACCGATGGGATGTCGGATGACAAATTTCGGCTCGGCACACTCTTCCGTCCCGAGAATCGCGAAGCGAACTCAGCGAATCGTCGGGAGCGACGGTTGTTCGGGATACTCGAACCGATTATGCGGCGACGCAACCGCTACCAGGCGGTTTGGCGGGCTGCGCTGGCGCTCGGACGACGATGGTGCACGGTCGGCACGCTGGTCAGTGCGGGGACCTTTGCACTCCTGGTCGTGGCGATGCGCCAGGTCGTCGGCGAACCGGCCGGTGACGTGTGGGGCCCGTGGGGTTCGGTATTGGGGCTGTCCGTGACCGGGATCCTCACGATTCTGTTGTTGGTTGCGAGCGCTGTCGGCGTTCTCCGTCTCCAGCGAGCGAGCGGCATGAAAAGGGATCTGGATCGTGAGATCGAGAACTGGACCGCCGGCACGGACACGAAGGCAACCGCGCTCTACCGGGAGCTGCTGAAGAGCCACACCAGTGCCGGGGAGCGGCGTGCGACGAAGGGGGTGCTCGTAGCGACAGTGATCGGGCTGGTGGCCTGCGTCGCGACCGGTGCGGCACTCGTGTGGATCGCTACGGACCGCTCGGCCATGGATTTCGGTGGAGTCGTCTCGGCCGCATTGCTCGTGCTGGCATTCACCGGGTTGTGGGTGCTCGTGTCCGCGGCGTTCATGGGCGTCATTGCGTGGGACATGAACGCGCACTTCCGGACTCGAGATCGGTACGGCCTGTTCTCGGGGGATCGCCTCGTGGCGTGGATCGACGCTCGGCTCCGGGATCTCGCCGGGCAGGAAAAGCCGTTGACGTTCGGTGACCTGTGGGGAATCGACAACAACGACGAAAGCAGGCGGGCGGACAAGCTGGCACACTGTGCCCGCGCGCGCCGCGTCAATCTGCAGTTGGTCACCACAGATCTGGCGCAGCAGCGGCCGTTCCTGTTTCCGTTCGTCGACAACGCGAGCATGAAGGACTCGCTGGGCAGCCAGTTCTATGTCGACCGCGAGGATCTGGAGCCGATCTTCCCACCGGAGGTTGTCGAGATGCTCGCCCCCGAGTCGGGTGTGGGTGAGCGGGCGCCCAACACGTATGTGTGCTGGGACGAGGAGAAGGGGGAATGGGGAGAGCGTCAACTCTGGGCGCTTCCCGAGCCGTGGGATCTCCCCGTCGTGTTCGCGGTTCGGGCCAGCATGGCGCTGCCGTTCCTCTTCAAGGCCGTCCGCGTCTACCGACTGCGAAAGCCGACCACGGTGCGCGACGATATGGGCCGGCCGCTCGAGCTCGAGCCGGAAAAGGCGCTCAAGTCCCCGATGGGCCCCGAGAAAGAAATCGCGGAGGAATTGTGGCTGTCGGACGGCGGTATCACTTCGAACTTCCCGGTGCACCTGTTCGACCAGTCCCTGCCGGAATGGCCGACGTTCGGTCTGAATCTGGGACGCCATCCGCGGGGATTCGAACATCAGGACGTGTGGTTCCCCGAGGACTGGCAGTCCAGCGTGCCGCCGTACAGCGCAGTTCGCGGTACCGCCGCCGGATTCGTTGCGGCGATCGTGTCCACTGCCCGGACGTGGCGCGACGTCATGCAGACCAACATGCCGAGTACCCGCGGACGGGTCGCGTGGGTGCGGCAGCGTGCGGAGGAAGGCGGAACCAATCTGTTCATGAGGCGTGAGACGGTCGCGTCGATGGCGTTGCGCGGAGCGCTCGCCGGGGCCAGACTGCGAACCCGCTTCGCCGCGCCCAACGACAACCGCTGGAAGCGCCACAAGTGGCTGCGTCTGCGCGCGGCGGTGAGCACCCTCGACGAGGTGTGCGAGTCGACCGCGATCGCGCTTCCCGCGTATCGCGACCTGTTCCACGAGGCAGGTGCCACCGAGGCCGCGGGGAAGACGTGGCTGGAGGAAGAAGGCCTGACGGACGAGGTTCAGCTCTTCATTCCGAGTAACGGCCAGTTCTGGGACCCCGCGAAGACGCTGCTGCAGAACGTGGGGAAAGGGCCGGATGTGCCCGACGCCGACCTCCGCAGTGGTGCCCCGACCCCGGCCCCGGAGTTTCGGCAGTCGCCACGCATGTGACGACTCGTCCCGCCGCTATCCGTGCCGCGCCACGTCCGCGCACAGGATACTCGGCCAGCGGGCGAGATCGTCCGGCGTACGGGCGACCTCCAGAGTCGAGTCCGGGAGAAGATCCAGCAACGCCTCGGCCGTGGACACCGGGTGCCCGGGATCGTCGATCCAAGCGAGAACCGTTGTGGGAACGTCGATCTTGGCGACCTCGTCCGGGTCGGGCAGGTCGCTCAGCGCGGCTCCCCGGAACAGCGACGGAAGCAGATGCTCGGCGACGTCCGGCACTGTCTCCGGGGTTCCCACGGTTGCGGGCGGACGCGGCTGGGACAGATCGGATCGGAGGAACGCGTCGAGTCCCTGCTCCTCGATGGCCCGGGCATTCTGCCGGTAACTCTCTGCCTTGGCGGCGCGCGTTTCCCATGCGGTTGCCGGCACCATCAGAGTGAGGCCACTGAACCGCCCCGGATCACGGACCGCCGCATGCAGCAGGGTTCCGGTGCCCATCGACGGGCCGACGCCGTGGACCTGCTCGCCGGGGAACCAATGGTCGAGCAGTCGCAGCAGGTCGTCGGCGAGAACCTCCCAGCGGTAGTCCTCCGGCACCGCGCGTCCGGTCGAACGGCCGTGCCCGCGCGCGTCGTACCTGAGGAGCCGGGTCCCGCTCAGTCCACGCCCGAGATCGAGATCCATGAGGCGGTCGCGGTGGCGGCTGGAGGTGAGGCCGTGGAGTTGCACGACCGGGTGGCCACCCTCGTCGCTCAGTTCGACGTCCAGTTCGGCTCCCGGAACACTGAAGGTCGGCACGGCGGCTCCTTGGTCGGTCGTCGCTGAGGAAGGCGCCTAGGATACCGCCATGCGGCTCACGAACGTCGCGCACCTGCGCCTTCCCTTCGGTCGGCTGCTCGGCTACGACGTGACAGCCGGACAGCCGGGCCGACCCCTGCCCGTCTCCTTCGACCAGGGACGCCACGTCGGGGCCGGCGACCGTGCCGGATCCTGGATGGCCTTGTCCTTCAGGCTCTCCGAGCCGGTGTCACCCGACGATCTCGCGACCGCGTGGCTGGCGGTGATCGCGCGGCACGGCACGTTGCGGTCGGTCTTCGTGCCCGGAGACGACGGTGAGCCGCAGCTGTACGAGGTCGAAATCACACCCGGAGAGTGGGTCGAGCACTCGATCGCGCCCGGCCAGGCGGTCAACGATGCGCTGCGGGACGTGCTCGACGGCGCGTGCTCGCCGTACACCCGTCCGTCGCACCGGCTGTGCATGCTCGAGACAGCGGACGGACCGACGGTGGTGATCGCCGCCGACCACTCGCACGTCGACATGTGGTCGATGCTGGTGCTCGCCCGCGACCTGCTCGCCGCACTCGCAGCGGTACACGAGGGCCGTGAGCCGGCATTGCCGCCGGCGCCCGCGTTCGCCGAGCACACCAGGGCGCTTCGCGACCGCCCGACCGCACCGCACGACGTACGCCGCCGCTGGGCCGAGGTCCTCGCGGCCAGCGGGGACGTGATGCCGCGGTTCCCGCTGCCGCTGGGCGAGGAGACGCTGCATCGCGAACGCGTGGAGGTGCGCGACGTGCTCGGCGTCGACGACAGCGCTGCCTTCGGGGCGCAGGCCAAGGACGACGGCGTCTCGACCCTCGCCCTGGTGGTGGCGGCGATGACCGACGTGACCCTCGAGCTGGCCGGTTCTCCGTTGCGGGCGGTGTTCCCGGTGCACAGCCGGTACGACGCCACGTGGCACGACTCCGTCGGCTGGTTCATCACCAATTCGGTGCTGGAATCGGCCGTCCCCGAGCCCCGTGCCGCCGCGGAGGCGGTCAAGGAGGCGGTGGGGATGGGGTCCTGGCCCCTCGAGGACGTGCTGCGTCCGTGGGGTGGGATGCCCGAGGCGCCGGGGATGTTCGCGATCTCGTGGCTGGATCTGCGCCGATTGCCGGTCCGGGTCGATGCGACCGGGCTGGAGGCCCAGTACGTCGGCGCGACGATCCGGACCGACGGCGTGATGCTGTGGTTCATCCTCGACGAGTCCGGCTTGCACCTGCGCTGCCGCTACCCCGACACCCCCGAGGCCCGGCTGAACGTCGGCAATTGGCTGGATACGCTCATCGCCCGCTTGCGGTCACGAGCGCGCGCATCGGTCGGGGGACGGCTGAGTGTCGGCGACCGGACGTATCGCGTGCAGCGCGCCGTCCGCGCCGACGTGCCGGCGCTGGTCGCGCTGCTGTCCGACGACGAGACCGCCCGGGAAGGTATCGAGATCGCGCGGTACGAGGAGGCGTACGACGCGGTGGCCCGGGACTCCGCGCACTACCTGGCCGCGGTGCGTGACGAGGACGATCGGATCGTCGGGACCATGCAGCTCTCGATCGTTCCGGGGCTCTCCCGCGGCGGTGTCACGCGGATGCAGATCGAGGGGGTCCGGGTGGCGGCATCCGAACGTTCCCGGGGTGTCGGCACCGCGATGCTCGAGTGGGCGCACGGGCACGGCCGTCAGCGCGGGGCGTCACTCGCTCAGGTCACCACGGACCGGGTCTGCGAGCGGGTCCGTACGTTCTTCGCGCGGCTCGGTTACGACGACACCCGCGTCGGGCTCGAGCGGGCGCTCTGATCCGTCGTATCGGGTCGACCGTGTTGCGACGAGCATCACGTCGGGCCGATCGTGCGCCATCGGTATAATCGAACGGCCTGAAAGATTTTGGCTGGTGTGGTTATTCCAGCCCTCGGTACTCCTGAGATGAAGTCGCGCCCCCGGCGTGAACCCAAGGCGCCCGATCCCTCAACGAAGTGGACGGTGGCGCCGGTCGAGTATCGAAGGTGTCGTCGTCCCGGACAGGAATGGACGATGGACAAGAAGAGCATCCTTCTCTCTCAGGTCGTCATGACCTTCATCATGGCGGCGACGATGTCGGGCATCATGGGGCTCGTCAACGTCGGACCCTCGATGGAGTGGCTGCGCGGCTGGCCTCTGCAGTTCGTCATCGCATGGCCGATCGCCTTCTGCCTCACGATGGTCGCCTGGCCCGCATCGATGGCCCTCACCGGAAAGATCGTCGGTGCCCGCAGTGAGGCCGGTGCCTCCCGGTCGTCCTGAGGTACGGCCGGACCGCACCGACTGCGGGACGTCCACACTCGCGATCGTCGATCCGCCGGGAACCGTTTGCATCCAGTGAGAATCGGACTATCTTCGATCGGTAGTACGATTCTCGGATGATGGCCTCGCAGCACGAGGCTCGGGTGCAGGCGGGCCGGCGGCTCGCCGGAGAGGTGTGCGCTGGTGACGTTGCGGTTCATCTTCCACTATCCCGAGATCAACGGACCCGACGGCGACGTGCTCGACCCGGGTCCCGTGCGCGACGTGGCGGTCGCGGCCGAACGCGCCGGATTCGACGCCTTCTCGTTCAGTGAGCATCCCGCGCCCGGCGCGGGCTGGCTCTCCGCGGGAGGGCACCAGACGCTCGACCCGTTCGTCGCGCTCGGCTTTGTCGCCGGGGCGACCGAGCGGCTGCGTCTGCTCACCTATCTGGCGGTGGCCCCGTACCGCAACCCGTTCCTGCTGGCCAAGGCCGCCGCATCCCTGGACAAGATTTCCGGCGGACGGTTCACACTCGGTATCGGGACCGGCTATCAGAAGAGCGAATTCCACGCTCTCGGTGTCGATTTCGACGAGCGCAACGCACTGTTCGACGAAGCCCTCGACGTGCTGCCGTTGCACTGGAGCGGCGAGCCGTTCAGCTACGACGGCCGCCACTTCAGCGCGCACAACATCATCGCCCGGCCGCGCCCGGTGCAGACGCCGATCCCGATCTGGATCGGGGGGAACTCCAAGCTCACGCGGCGTCGCGTTGCGCAACGCGCCCAGGGTTGGATGCCCATGTCGGGCGGCGCGCAACTCAGCGCCACCGCCCGCACCCGGGAACTCGGTCCCATCGGTGAACTCGCCGGGCAGATCACCGAACTGCGCGAAGCGGCGATCGCGGCGGGACGTTCCGACCACATCGACGTCGTCTACTCCTACAGCAGCGAGATCGGTTCACCCGGTATCGATCCCGATCGTCATCGCGAGGTGTTCGCCGACCTGGAGAAGGCCGGCGTCGACTGGGTGACGGTCTCGTGCCCCATCGAGGGATTGCCGGCCACCGTCGACTTCCTCGAGTCGTTCGGCGCCACCTACCTCTCGTGACAGGACTGCTGCCGTGACGGGATGGTTCGAAGAACGAGCAGGTCTGGCGGGGTCGGTCGCTGTGATCGCCGGCGGCGCAGGGGGACTCGGTGAGGCGATCGTGCGCGACCTCGCCGCGAACGGGGTGCGGCCGGCCGTGATCGACATCGATCGCGATGCCGTGGCGGCACTGGCTTCGTCGTTGCACGATCAGGGACTCGACGCGATCGTGCGGCACGGCGACGCCCGCGACCCCGACGCGCTGTCCGCACTGTTCGACGAGGTCGACGAACGCTGGGAGCGGCTCGACACCTTGGTGAACATCGTCGGCGGCACCTTCCGGTCGCCGTTCGTCGACACCAAGCCGAAGGGCTGGGACGCGCTCGTGCGCACCAACCTCTCGCACGTGCTGCACGCGTGTTCGCTCGCGGTGCCCCGAATGAAGAACGGTGGTCGCGGCGGCAGCATCGTCAATCTCACGACCATCGAAGCGCACCGGGCCGCACCGGGTTTCGCCGTCTATTCGGCCGCGAAAGCTGCCGTCGAGCAGTTCGGCCGGACGCTCGCGGTCGAGGTGGCGCCGGACCGGATCCGCGTGAACAACGTTGCGCCCGACTTCGTTCCGACGCCGAACCTCGAACGGCTCGCGGTGGGGGAGCACGCCCTGGCCGATTCGCGCAGTGCGGCGATCGCGATTCCGATGGGGCGCGTCGGGCACGTCCACGACATCTCCAACTGCGTCGTGTTCCTCGCGTCGGGACTGTCGTCGTTCATCACCGGTACGACGCTGCATCCGGACGGCGGAACCCTTGCGTCGTCCGGATGGTTCAACTGGCCCGGGCACGGCTGGGCGAACTATGCACCGGCGGACGTCCTGGAACGGATCCCGGGCGGGGACGGCTAGGGCCGCATTCCGGCCAGCATGATCGACACCAGGCGTGGGACGAGGTCGGGCGCGACGGTGCGGATGGCCGCTGGCTGGGGGCGGGTGATCATGCCGATCCCGAGGACGAGTTCGAGCGCGCCGAGATCCGCCCGGACCGCGCCCGCAGACCGGGCGGAGGCGAGCACGTCCTCGACCCCGGCGAGCGTGATCTCCTGCGCCCGCCGCACGGATTCCGGCAACTCGTGCGCGACGAACTCTGTCAGAGCGCCCGACAACGCCCCCAGATCCAGTTCGACGAGTCGCTGCACGTAGTTCGTCCAGGCGGTGCCGGGCGCCGCGTCGAACGCGTCGAGGGCATCGGCCGAGGCTGCTTGCATGTCGCCGAGGATGGCCAGCGCCACCTCGTGGGCAAGCGCGCTGCGTGATTCGAAGTTCCGGTACAGGGTGGCGATGCCGACGCCTGCCGCTTCGGCGATGGTCTCCAACGCGACGTCGCTGCCGTGGGCGGCGAACAACCGTCGTGCCTCCCGGACGATCGCTTGACGACGCTTCGCGGCATCGGAACGCATCTGTAACTCCTCCGGTGCTCGGTCCTGACGGGCAGTCTTGACATCCCATTCTAAACGGAGGATTATTCTCCACATAAGTGGAGGATTTTCATCCGGTTCAAGACCGGAACAGAAGGACGAGGGAATGACACAGATCGACACGGAGTCCCCGGCGGCCGCCGAGGAGGGCGCTTCCGGACGCACCCGAAACCCCGCCGCCATGCTGCTCGCCATGTGTGCCGGTCTCGGCGTGATCCTGGTCCTGCTGCTGATGGTCTTCATCCTGCCGTCGCTCAAGAGCGGCGCCCACGATCTGCAGGTGGGGGTGGTGGGAACCGATACCGCCCAGTTCGAGCAGGCCCTCGGCGCGGCCGCCCCGAATGCATACGAGCCGCAGCAATTCGAGTCGGACGAGGCTCTGCGCGACGCGATCCGCAATCGCGAGGTCGTCGGCGGGTTCGTCGTCGACGGCGGCAACGTCCACGCTCTGGTCGCCAGTGCAGGTTCGTCTGCCATCTCCGGATCGCTCACCGGCACCGCGCAGACCGTGGCCCGCGCGACCGGATCCGCGGTGACGGTCGAGGACGTCGTTCCGCTGCCCGCGTCCGATCCCACCGGCATCGGCATCGGCGGACTCGCATTCCCGCTCGTCTTCGGCGGCATCGTCCCGGTCGTCGCGTTCCGGAAGATCTTCCCGCGTAGCAATGCGTGGTACCTCGCCGGCCTGATCGGCTTCGCCGCGCTCGGCGGTATCGCGGTGTCCGCCGTGCTCACCTACTGGTTCGGCAGCATCGAATCGAGCATGTGGCCGGTCGCGGCGGCCCTTACGCTGGGCATCGCAGGTCTCGCCCTTCCGCTGGCGGGTCTTCAGAACGCGTTCGGTGCCAAGGGATTCACGCTCGGCGCCATGACGATGATGTTCCTCGGCAACCCCCTGGCCGGCATCGCCACCACATCGGCGTGGCTGCCCAGCGGACTCGGCACGTTCGGCCAGATCCTGCCGCCGGGTGCAGCGGGAACCCTGGTCCGCTCGGCCGCCTACTTCGACTGGGCCGGCGGGGCCACGGCCGCACTGACTCTCGTGACGTGGGTCGTCGTGGGCCTGGCGCTCTACGCCGTGGGCGCGCGCCGCGCACCCGCCGAGGCGCAGGCCTGACACCTGCCCGACCCGGATTCGGCCGGACGCCTCACGGGCCTCCGGCCGAATCCGTTCAGGTTGCGTTCGCTCGTTCGGGAGCTCGCCAGACGTCGCCGACGCCACGCGGACCCACTCCTCGGTCGAGGGCGACGAGCAGTGCCGCGCAGCCGAGCCCCGACAGGACGACACTCGTGCCGAACAGAGCGGGATAGCCGAGCAGCTCACCGACCGCGCCCGCAGCGAAACCGGCGATGCCCTGGACGACCACGATCGCGCACGCCATCAGGGTGTAGTCGCTGCCCGCGTGGTCGCGATCGGCGGCGTCCATCATGAGGGTGAACACCGCCACGGTCGCGGCGCCGCCGAGGATGTGCTCGGCCAGGCTCGCCGAGACGATCAATCCGAATCCGCCGACCCCGAGCGACGCGACCAGATACAGCGCCACGCTCGCGGTCTGGGTCACGCCACCGATCAGCAGAGCCCTCCGGCGGCCCCACCGCGAACACATCCACGCGCCCATCGCTGCACCCGCGAGCGCACCGACCGACGACAGGACGCCCTTGATCAGCGCGATCTGCCCGAGGGACAGACCCGAGTCCGACATGAAGGGGCCGACCATCGCCGACCCCATCGAGTCTCCGAACTTGAAACCACCGACGATCAGGATGAACGCGACCATCCCGGGCCGACGCAGGCGCGTCCACCACCCGGCCGCCAGTCGCACCGGGGTCGTCGGCTCCTGAACGCTGCACACCGACGCCTGCCGCATCGTCCACACCGGGATCGTCGTCACCAGCAGCAGCGCGGCCATCGTGACGAACAGGGCCCGCCATCCCGCGATCGAGAACAGCCACAGCAACGCACCGCCACCCACGATCATCCCGATTCGGTAGGCGCCCGCCTGAATTCCGTTGCCGACACCGCGCTCTCGTGGGCCCAGCAGCTGCACGGCGAGCCCGTCTGTCGCGATGTCCTGGGTCGCCGACACCGCATTGACGACCGCGATCCCGACCAGGAGCCAGCGCAACGACGACTCGAGGTCGAGGGCCGCCATCGCGAGGGTCACCGCTGCCGACAGCAGCTGCAGCGTCAGCAGCCATCGGCGCCGGGTGCCGTAGTGGTCGACGTACGGCGCCCACAGGAATTTCAGGGCCCACGGTGCGAACAGGACACCGGTCGCGCTGATCGCGATCAGCGAGAAGCCGGACTCCCGGAGCACCACGGGCAATGCCTGGGTGAAGAACCCGAACGGCAGGCCCTGCGCGAAATACAGGGCGACGAGCAGCACCGCGGTGGACACAGGGATCGTGCCCGGCCGGGCCACTGATTTCATGGGCACATCCTGGCAGAGCGGTCGCCGCGGGCGACTCGACGGGCACGTCGCCGTCGGTGATTCGCCGCGCGCCTGGGCCGCAAGGTTGCCTCGACGTTACGACTTTCGCCGACCTCCGGCGCGGCCGCAATCGGTCGGATACGGTCGGGGGCACACCGGATATGCGAAGAACGGATGCCGATGCCGCTGTACGAATTCCGATGCGCCGACTGCGGTTCCTTCGATCTCTCGATGTCGATGAGCGAGGTCGGACCGGCTGCGCCCTGTCCCCGTTGTTCCCGATCGGCGCCGCGTCTGCTCGGCGCACCGCGCCTCGGTCGTGGCGGATCGGCGGCGATGCGTGCACATGATGCGGCGGCGCGGACGGCGTCCGAACCCGGCGTCGTATCGGGTGCACTGCCGGGGAACCCGCGGCGACCGCCGCGGCCCGTCACGACGGATCCTCGGCACCGCTTGCTTCCTCGCCCCTGAAGTTGCCGATCAAGGAGGTTTCCGTGCCCGACGTCATCTTCCCCCTCGACTCGACCCGCCGCTTCACCGACCAGGACAAGATCGGTCACAACCGCTGGCACCCCGACATCCCGCCCGTCGCGACCGTGAAGCCGGGGGACTCGTTCCGAGTGCACTGCCGGGAATGGTTCGACGGGGCGATCCACAACGACGATTCGGCCGACGACATCCGCAACGCGCCGCTGCACACCGTGCACGCACTCTCGGGACCGTTCGCCGTGGAGGGCGCGAAGCCCGGCGATCTGCTGATCGTCGACATCCTCGACGTCGGCCCGATCCCGCAGGAGGACTCCGGGCCGCTCGCAGGTCAGGGCTGGGGCTACACCGGGATCTTCGCCAAGCCCAACGGCGGCGGCTTTCTCACCGATCAATTCCCGGACGCGTACAAGGCGATCTGGGACTTTTCAGGACAGAAAGCGGCGAGCCGCCACGTCCCGCACGTGTCGTTCACCGGGATCGTGCACCCCGGGCTGATGGGGACGGCCCCCTCGCACGATCTGCTCTCCACGTGGAACACGCGCGAAGCTGCGCTGATCGCCACGGATCCGGATCGGGTGCCGCCGCTGGCGCTACCGCCCTTGCCGGACGGCGCGATCCTCGGCAGTCTCACCGGTGCGGATTTCGACCGGGTCGCGGCAGAGGCGGCACGGACCGCGCCGCCGCGCGAGAACGGAGGTAATCAGGACATCAAGAACCTCACCAAGGGGAGCCGGATCTTCTACCCGGTGTTCGTCGACGGCGCGAACCTGTCGGTCGGCGACCTGCACTTCTCCCAGGGCGACGGCGAGATCACGTTCTGCGGGGCCATCGAGATGGGCGGTTTCATCGATCTGCGCGTCGACCTCATCCGGGGAGGCATGGAGACCTACGGGGTGAGCGAGAACGCGATCTTCATGCCGGGCAACACCGACCCGCAGTTCTCGGAATGGCTCGCGTTCTCCGGCACGTCGGTCACCCTCGACGGCGAACAGCGCTACCTCGATTCCCAACTCGCATACCAGCGGGCGTGCCTGCACGCGATCGACTACCTCACGAAATTCGGATACAGCCCGGAACAGGCCTATCTGCTGCTCGGCGCGGCACCGATCGAGGGGCGATTGTCGGGAGTCGTCGACATCCCCAACTCCTGTGCGACGGTGTACATTCCGACGGCGATCTTCGACTTCCCCGTAAGACCGACGGCCGACGGCCCGGTGCGCATCGATCCGGGTGTGGGAGCACCGCATTCGCCTGCGTGATCGGCCCCATCCGGGCAATGAGGGTGCCGCCGTGACGGTCAGAGGAAGGCCGGCGGCTCGTAGCGCGGTTGGAACAGCAGGATGTCGTCGGCGCCGGGTACCGCAACATCGACGGTGAGGCCGTACCCGTCGTCGCGTACCTCACGGGTGAATCGCGCGCCCTTCGAGGACAATTCGGCCATCGTCGATTCGAGGTCGTCGCACATCAGCGAGATCGAATGCTGGCGAAGCGAGGTGTACTCGACGCCCTCGTGGACCCCCGACGTCGGGTGCACGCCGAGTTCGGACGGTCCGGTGCGGAAGATGAGCCAGCCGCCGCCGGTATCGACGGAGAGGAACCCGAGGACGTCGCGGAAGAACGCGCGGGTCGCGTCGGGGTCGTCGGAGTAGACCAGAGTGTGTACGCCGGTGATCATCGGTTCACGGTACGGCCGGAAGCGCGCTCACGCTGCCGGAATCGTGTATCCGCAGGTCAGATGTGCAGCACGGTCAGTCGACCGGCGACGCGGACCGCGATTTCCACCAGGACCACAGCGCGGTCACGATGATCGCCCCGGCGATGGAGCCGATGATGCCGCTGGGGCGCAGGGCGAGACCGTCGCCGGCGAGCAGGCTGACGATCAGGCCGCCGAGGAACGAACCGCCGACACCGGCAACGAACGCCAGGGTCCAATCGATTCCGGACTTGGACTTGCCCACGACGAGCTGTGCGACCGCGCCGACGAGCAACCCGAACAGGATGATCCCGATGATCAGCATGCCGGGAGTATAGGCAGCAAAACCCGCGCAGGCCCGGTATTGCGGGGCTCGCGGCGCTACTCAGCTTCCGCCCCAGATGTCCTCGAGGAAGCGGTGTTCTGCGCGCATACCGGACAGCCAGGTCTGCGCTTCGTCGACCGAGCAGCCGCGTTTACCTGCCACGATCTGGCTCAGGGCGGCACGAACCCCGGGAGCGAGCGTTCGGGCGTTGCCGCACACGAAGATCGACGCGCCCTGCCCGATCAGATCCCAGATCTCGTCCTGGTGGGCGAGCATCTCGTCCTGCGCGTACCGGCGGCCCTCGCGCGGTTGCCGGGAGTACGCGATGTGCACCCCGACGTCGGCGCTGGACGCGTAGGACTCCAGTTCGTCGGAGTAGATGTCGTCGTATCCGGGGCAGCGGCAACCGAAGAACAACAGTGAACGGGCCACCGAACCGCTCTGTGTCTTCTGGGCCGCGCGTTCCTGGAGGAATCCGCGGAACGGTGCCAGCCCGGTCCCGGCCCCGATCATGATCATCGGCACACTCGGATCGGACGGCGGGTAGAACGGGATGGTCGGCCGGCGGCGGAAGACGAAGACGGTGCTGTTGGGCGCCATATCCGCCAGATAGTTCGAGCACACACCCGCGAACGGACGACCGTCGCCGCGAGCCGGGACACGAAGCACCCCGGTGGTGAGGCTGCACGTCCCCGGATCGGTCGCCGGCGACGACGAGATCGAGTAGTACCGCGGCTGCAGCGGTGGCAGCAGATCCAGGTACTTCTCGAACGGCACCGTGCAGGCGGGGAAACGCTCGAGCAGGTCGAGAACCGAGACATTGGGCAGGGCGACCTCGTCGCGGTACTGCTCGTCGTCGAGGAGGTCCAGCAGTTCGGCGCGCTGCTCCGGATCCTCGGTGTGCTCGGCAAGCACCTCGATGTCGGCGCGGGTGGCGCAGGCCTGCAGCTCGACGCAACTGCCGAGGATGCCCAGCAGCGGGGTGGATTCGTCGACCGGGAGGTGGGTGTGGGTGCCCGGGTCCGCGACGATCGTGAGGTACATCCCGGCATCCAGGCCGAACCGCCACATCACCCGCCGGATCAAGTCGACGCTGTTGCGCGGCAGCACGCCCAGGTGGTCACCGGCGCGATAGTCCATGCCCTCGGGCAGCGCGACCTCGACGTGCCGGGTGGATCGGGGTTCGGGAACGGCGGCGCCGTCGCGTACGAGTTCCCGGTTCACCCGGACGCGGGCGGGGACGGCTCGATAGGACAGAACGACGGGATTGGCGAGCTGACGGTTGACGATCGAGATCGACAGGCCACCGCCGTCCGGAGGCGCGACGGCTGCCGAGGGCAGATCGAGCGCGGTTTCGAAGTCCGACCACAGCTCCGCATGCCACTGCCGGTACTGGGCGTCGAAGTCGCCGTGCGCGTCGCCCGCACCGCGCGGGCGGATGCGTTGCGCGCCGTGCCGTTCGAGTTCCGTGTCGATCAGGGTCGGGACCGCTTGATAGGTGGCGGCCCAGTCGGTGTCACCGCAGCCGAACACGGTGTATCGCACGGCCGAGTACGCATCGTCGGGCAGCGACGGCTCGCGCAGCGCCGCGACGAATTGTTCGGCGTTCTCCGGTGGCATCCCGTTGTACGACGAGCACACCACGATCAGCGACGACGCCGTACGGGCGGCATCGATGTGGTCGTCGAGCGTGCCGGCGGTCACCCGGAAGCCGCGTTCGGTGCCTTCCCTGGCGAGCTTGTTCGCAATACCTTCGGCGGTACCGAGATTCGAGCCGAACAGGATCGTCAGCGGTGTGCCGTGCCCGGCTCCGGGTGCTGCCGGCTCGACAGCAGGCTCCGCGGTGGCCGCGGTGGGCGCGGTGTCTGCGGCGACAGGAGCCGCGGAGGCGAGAATGTGTCCGGCGCGGGGTCGTACCCGGATGTAGAACTCGTCGGGTTTGACGGTGAGGGCGGTCCGGGTATGCAGGCGGTAGTCGCGGTGATCTTCGAACTCGAAGCGTTGCAGGAGCATTCCGAGGACGAGTGTGGCTTCCTGCATCGCGAACTGCCGTCCGATGCAGGCCCGCAGCCCGGTGCCGAAGGGCTTGTAGGCGTTCGGGGGCAGAGCCTGCTTGCGTTCGGGGGTGAAGCGGTCGGGATCGAATGTGTCGGCGTCGTCGCCCCAGACGGCCGGGTCGCGGTGCAATGCCTGGATGAGCACGGACAGTCCTGTGCCGGCGGGGATCGCGTAGCGTCCGGCGAGGATTTCGTCCTGACGTGGCGTGCGCGTGAACATCGGTGCGGTGGGCCACAATCGGAGCGTCTCGTCGAGAATCTGCGTGACGTAGGTGAGGCGGCGGATCTGTTCGTATCCGGGTTGTGGATCGCTGCCGAGCACCTCGTCGACCTCGGCCCGCGCACGGTCGGCGATCTCGGGGTTTTTCACCAGGAAGTACAGTGCGAACGAGAGCAGGCCGCTGGTCGTCTCGTGCCCGGCGATCAGGAAGGTCAGGCACTGGGCGACGATGTTCTCGTCGGGTAGGCCGAGGCCGCTCTTCGGATCCACCCCGTCGAGCATGCGGCCGAGCAGGTCCGTGTTGTCGGCCTCGCTTCCGCGTCGGCGGCGTTCCGAAATGAGCCCTTGGACAAGGGTTTGCATGTACTCCTGGTCTTCCTGGACCTGCCGTTTCGCCTGGATGTCCAGGCGCCGCTGAATCGGCAGCTGCCGGGCGCGCTTCTGCGCCTGGGCGAGCGAGCGGACCATCGCCGCGACGAACGGGTGCGGTGTCTCGCGGTAGAAGGAGTTGAACCGGTAGTCGAATCCACACAGGGCGATCGTGTCGAGGGTCAGCGCGGTCATGTCGACCGGGACGTTCACCTCGTCGCCGGGATTGAGGCGCGACCACTTGTCCATGAGCTGCCCGGCGATGTCGAGCATGCGCGGGACGTAGTCGCGCATCGCCTGCTGGCTGAACGGCGCCATGAGGATGTTGTGGGCGCGCTGCCACAGCGGGTCGTCGGTTGCGCTGGTGAACAAACCGGATCCGGCGACGCTATTGCGGACGCTGCTGAGCCCGGCGCCGACCTGCTTGTCGAAACGGGTGTCGTCGCACAGGTCGTCGACCAGGTCGGCGCCGGAGACCATCACCCGGGTCCCCATGGGCAGCGTCAGCTTGTAGATCGGCCCGTATTCGCGGGCGAGCGCGACGAAGCCCTCGAGTGGGCTGTGGGTGTCGATGTCCAGCAGGTTGCCGAGCCAGGGGAGGCCGTGGGGGCCGGGAAGTTCGTCGATGCCGATCGGTGTCGTCATGGGTTGCTCCGAGCGAGGGAAGCCCAGGCTGTTGCGGTCGCGGATGCAGCGGCACCGGTGAGTGCCGGAGCAGGGGAGGACGTCCGCCGCCGGGGTCGGGCCGGGGTGGTGGGATTTGCGATCCGATCGGATCTCGGCATCGACAATCCTCACCGTTGCAGGCAGAAACGGGAACGATTCGAGCGAGATTTTACTCGGTCTCGCGCGCCGATTCCGGGCTTTGCTCGTCGACGCTCGCGGAGTCCCCACGAGTGTGCGAATCCAATTATGGTGTAGCGGAATCTAATTCACCTCCACGTTCTCGCTCCCGGGGTGTTGCGTACGCCCGGCGGTTCGGGCGGCAACCTCCGGATCACCGCTTCGATCGACAGTGAATCAAGTCGCTTGACACTATGTCTTGTGAGTTTCTACATTGTTGCCCACGTCACTGCGAGACCTCGCAGGAACCCCTCCGAAGGCGCGGACCGAGCCCTCGGATACCGGAAGGAGCCAGTCCGTGAGCAACCATCAGGTGGATGCGATCGCCCCGCCGTCCTACCCGCCGCCGCAGGCTCCGCCGGCCGCGCCGCCGCGGTCCGGAGCTGCGGCGACACTCGCCGCCGCCTCGCTGGCGGTGATGGTTGCGCAGATCGCGAACGCGCTGCCCGGAGCGCTCAACGGCGTGTTCCAGCAGACGTTCGGCACCGTAGGATCCCAGCTGACCTGGATCACCGCGGCGTTCATGATCCCCGTCGTCGTCTTCGAACTCACCTTCGGTGTGCTCGGCGACCGATACGGCCACCGCAAGCTGGTCGTCGGCGGCGCGGTCGTGGTGGTCGCCGGTTCCCTCCTGTGCTCGGCAGCCCCGACCGTGGTGTGGATGTGGGTGGGCTCGGCCGTCAACGGCCTCGGCGCCGGCGCGATCTACCCGGCTTCCCTGGCCTTGGTCGCGGCCGTCTCGCGAACCCCGCAGGAACGGATCCGCGGCATCGCCGTCTGGGCCGGATTCCTGTCCGCCGGTTCCGCCCTGTCCCCGTTGCTCGGCGGCATGCTCGCCGGCTTCGGCTGGTGGCGCGCCTCGTACGTCGTCGTCGCGATTGCCGCGGCGGCCGCGTTGCTGCTCGCGCTGCGCAAGGCACAGGAGTCGCCGCTGCACGTCGACCGCCGGATGGATCTGTGGGGTCAATCGACCCTCGCGCTCGGCCTCGTCCTGGTCCTGTTCGGCCTCGTCCAGGGATCCGAGGACGGCTGGGGCAGCGGGTATGTCGTCGCGTCCCTGGCAGTCGGTGTCGCCCTGCTGGCCGCGTTCGTGGCGATCGAACTGCGGACCGAAGCCCCGTTGCTCGATCTGCGGCTGTTCCGGATCCGCCAGTTCACCGTCTCGTCGATCGTGGCCGTCGTCGGCATGTTCGCGTTCCTGGGCGCCTGCTTCGCGACGAGCATGTGGCTCGGACCGGTCCAGCACCAGGAGCCGCTCTACACGGGTCTGCTGTTCCTGCTGCTGCAAGGACCCGCGTTCGCGCTGATTCCCGTGATCTCCCGGCTGCAGGCCCGCATTCCGTCGCGGTGGCTGCTGACCGGTGGTTTCCTCGCCATGGCCGTCGGCGCGACGATCGCGGCCGGGAACGACGTGACCGACCGCAACGTCACCGCGTTCGTGCTGCCCTCGCTGCTCGTCGGCATCGGGTTCGCGGCGACGCTGTCTCCGATGACGGCGATCGCGGTCAACGCGGTGCCGCAACACCTGACCGGTACGGCCAGCGCGGCCACGAACCTGCTGCGCGACCTCGGGTTCGCGCTCGGACCCGTGCTCGTCGGCGCGATCGCGTTGAGCGC
>NZ_JBMBTE010000047.1:0-40548 GCF_048897285.1 Rhodococcus sp. O3 | reverse complement strand
CGCGGCAGTGTGGTCGGTGTCGTGGCTCGTGTCTCCGATGCTCCTCCGACGGCACCACTGCCGCGGTGTTCGGTGTTCATGCGCGTTTCCGTTCCGGTCGCCGTGATGTGCGCCGGAAAGCCTATCGACGACGCCGGGCGCGGGCAGCGACCTGCGTCACTGCCCGCGCCCGGCGGTGTGGATGTGCGGTGTCAGTGCACGACGACCGGCGCTGCCTGGTCGGCGTGCTCCGAACGCTTGCGCGGCAGGAACGCGGCCGGGATCAGTGCGAGCACCATGACGCACGTCGCGACGAGGAAGGTGGTTCCGAATGCGTCGGCGAGCGAGGACAGGATCGACTGCTGCACCTCGGGCGGAAGTTGCGCGACCATGTCGGCGTCGGGGGTCGCGGCGCCCTCGGGGGCACCGGCGGGAGCGGCCATCTGGTTGGTGAGGATCACCGACATGGTGGCCGTGCCGATCGAACCGGCGACCTGCTGCACGATGTTCATCAGCGTCGATCCTCGCGCGATGCTGTGGTCGGTGAGGGTCTGCAGTGCCGCGGTCATCGTCGGCATCATGGTGCACCCCATACCCATACCCATCACGAACAGGGCGCCGAGGAGCAGCACGTAGGAGGTGTCGACACCGACCTGCGTGAACACCGACATGCCGATGCCGATCAGGGTCAGACCGACCAGGACGATCTTGCCGGGGCCGATCCGGTCCACGAGCTGACCGGCGATCGGCATCGTGAGCATCGCGCCGATGCCCTGCGGTGCGAGCAGCAGACCGGCGGACAGCGTGGTCTCACCCCGCACCTGGAGGAAGTAGCTGGGGAACAGCAGACCCGCGCCGAAGAAGCCGATGGCGAACACCGACATGGTGAGCACCGCGAAGGTGAGCTGACGGTTGCGGAACAGACGCAGATCCACCAGCGGGTTCTTCGCGCGCAGCGCGTGGAACACGAACGCCGCGATCAGGATCACACCGATGATGCCGTTGATCAGCACGCGCGGAGACGCGACGGTCCCGACTTCGGGAATCGACGAGACGCCGAACAGGAACAGCGCCAGGCCTGGCGACAGCAGCAGCATGCCGACGAAGTCGAACGACTCGGATTCGCTGGGCTCGTCCTTGGGCAGCACGACGAAGGCGGTGATCAGCGCGACGATGCCGATCGGCAGGTTGATGAGGAAGATCCAGTGCCAGCTCGCGGACTCGATCAGCCAGCCGCCGAGGATGGGGCCGCCGATGGGGCCGAGCAGCATCGGGATGCCGAGCACTGCCATGACGCGGCCGACGCGATGCGGGCCGGCGGCACGGGTCATGATCGTCATGCCGAGTGGCATGAGCATGCCGCCGCCGAGACCCTGCACCACGCGGAACGCGATGAGCGAGGTGATGTCCCACGCCATGCTGCAGAGCACGGAGCCCGCGACGAACAGCACGAGCGCGGTCAGGTACAGCCGCTTCGAGCCGAACCGGTCGGCTGCCCAGCCGGTCAGCGGGATGACGCTGGCCAGCGCCAGCGTGTAGCCGGTCATCGTCCAGGCGACGGTGGCGTAGCTGGCCTGGAATTCCTGCATGAACGTCGGCAGGGCGACGGACACGACGGTGACGTCGAGGATGGACATGATGGCACCGAGGACCACCACGGAGGCGATCTTCAGTACGGCAGCGTCGAGTTTGCCGTCGGACGCGGCGACGTTGGAACCCTCGGATGGGGGTGTCATGGGTGTTTCTCCTGGGTCGCAGGTGGCACAGTGCACGCCAACCCGCGCCGAGGACGACGTCGGAGAAGCGCGTGATGACTCATCAGCGAAGTCGCGGTGCCGATGTTCCGCGATCGTAACGAGTTCCGCCGACGCTTCCCAAGTGACTTAATTTTCGTGGCGCGGCATTTTCGCTGGTCAGACGGCCCGAAAGCGGCGCCGGGGCGACCTACGTCACATCGGGACCAGGCGACGGAGCAGCCGGGCGGGTCCGCGGCGGGCACCGATCTCGACGAGCCGGGCGCGATCGGTGATCTTGACCCGCGGGCGGCCGTGCGCCCGGCCGGCGGTGCGCTCGGCGTCGTCGATCGCCTGCCAGCCACGCAGATCCACCCGGTTCGGGCGGCGCGAGGCGAGCAGGCGCGTCAGCTCGCGACGTCCCGCGGCCGGTGCGGGCAACCGGCCGGCGTCGAAGTCGGCGAGCAGTGCCGCGACCGTCTCCTTCGCACAGGCCTTGTTGGTGCCGATGACCCCGCTCGGGCCGCGTTTGATCCATCCGGTGACGTACACGCCGTCCTCGACGCGGCCGCCGGTGTTCGGGACGACGCCGCGACGCTCGTCGAACGGCACGCCGGGCACCGGCACGCCCCGGTACCCGATCGACCGCAGCACCAGCTGCGCAGGCAGATCCTCGTGGTCGCCGGTGGGCCGGGCCACGAGCGTGCCGTTCTCCCCTTCGATCAGCTCGTTGCGCACGAGCCGGACATCGGTGACGCGGTCGTCGCCGAGCAGTTCGGTGGGCGAGGTCAGGTACCGGAAGACGATGCGCTTGCGGCCGGGCAGCGGCGGGGTCTGCGCGTACTCGCGCGCGAGACGCATGCGCAGCTCGACGGCGGGATCGGCGTCGGCGATCCGCGCGCTGACGGGATCGAGTTCCAGCTCGGACTCGTCGACGACGACGTCGACGCCGTGCAGGTCGCGCAGCGCCAGGAACTCGGGGTTGCTGTAGGCGGCCTGGGCCGGACCACGCCGGCCCAGCAGCACGACCTCGCGGATGTTGCTGCGGCGCAGGGCCTCCAGCGCGTGATCGGCGATGTCGGTGCGGGCCAGCTCGTCGACGTCCATCGTGAGGATCCGTGCGACGTCGATCGCCACGTTGCCGTTTCCGACGACCACCACGGTGGTTCCGCTGAGGTCGAAGGTGCGGTCCGCGTAGTCGGGGTGCCCGTTGTACCACCCGACGAACTCGGTGGCGGCGTGGCTACCGGCGAGGTCCTCACCGGGAATGCCGAGGTGCCGGTCGGCGGAGGCACCGACGGCGTAGATCACGGCGTGGTGGTGCGCGAGCAGATCGGAGTGGGTGAGGTCGCGGCCGATCTCGACGTCGAGGTGCAGCCCGAACGCCTCGCGCCGGAACGACCGCTCGAACGACTCGGTGACCGTCTTGGTGCCGGGATGATCCGGTGCGACGCCGGCGCGGACGAGGCCGAAGGGTGTCGGCAGCCGGTCGAACATCTCGACCTCGACGTCGGATCGTTCGAGCAGCTCCTGCGCGGCGTAGCAGGCGGCGGGCCCTGCCCCCACGATCGCAACCCGCAACGTGCCGCGATCGCGGGGCGGCGCCGGGCTGGGGGTGAGCGGAATCCAGCCGTCGGGCGTCGGGTGCGCGGTGTAGTAGGCGGCGTTCAGTTCGGTGAACCGGGCCTGTTCCGGGGTGAGGGTGTCCTCCGGGAAGATCGCCTCGACCGGGCACGCATCGGCGCAGGCCCCGCAGTCGATGCAGGCCTGCGGGTCGATGTGCAGCATCTCGGCGGTCGCGAATTCCCGTTCCTCGGGGGTCGGGTGGATGCAGTTGACCGGGCAGACGGCCACGCAGCTGGCGTCGTTGCAGCACGTCTGGGTGATCACGTAGGCCATGGTCTGGGTCCTCGGGAGCCGGGCGGCCGGGCCGCCGAATTTTGTGTGACACTGCGTAACAGTTAAATGCAACTGTAGTCGCCCCGCCGCGAACACCGCAAGACACACTGCGCACGACGTCCGCTCCTGCGAGAATCGGGCGATCCACGAACGCAAGGGGGTTGCGGATGGGGACCGACACGACTGCCACACCGTTGGCGACACAACCGCTGAGCGATCTACCCGCGGACGCGTCGCCCTACACCACGGAACGCACCGTCCGCACCGGCGACGTCGACAACAACCAGCGGCTGCGGCTCGACGGCATCGCCCGGTACCTTCAGGACATCGGCACCGACAACCTCGCCGCCGTCGACGCGATCGGCACCGATCCCCTCTGGATCGTCCGGCGCACCGTCATCGATGTGCACCGCCCCGCGCGGTACCCGCAACACCTGCGGCTGCGCCGGTGGTGCGACGCGCTGTCCACCCGATGGGCCAATGTCCGGGTGCGGATGGACGAGATCGAGCCCGACGGCGAGGGAGCTCTGATCGACACCGCGGGATTCTGGATCGACATCAGCCCGACCAGCGGGGCCCCCACCCGCATCAGCGACCCGCTGTTCGAGCACATGGCGCGGTACGCCCACGACACCCGGCTCCGGTGGCGCGCGTGGCTCTCCCCCGACGCCGGCGGCACCGACCACGCGGCGCCGTTTCCGCTGCGCGTCACCGACATCGACCCGTTCGACCACGTCAACAACGCGACCTACTGGCACGGCGTCGAGGAACACCTCGCCGAGCGCAGCGACCTGCAGGACGGTCCGTACCGGGCGGTCGTCGAACACCTGCGGCCCGTCGTCGCCGGCGACGAGCTGACCATCCGCACCCGCCACGAGGACGACGCGCTCTCATTGTGGTTCACCGTCGGCGACGAGGTCCGGGCCGTCGCCAGGGTCGCGCGGGCGACGGTCACAAAGGCCGCGGGGGCAACGGTCACGAAGCCCGCGGGGGCAACGGTCACGAAGCCCGCGGGGGCGACGGTGCCGACACCCGGCAGATCCGATATCGCCGCTCCGTCCGGCAACGGGTCGGAGCACCTACGGTGGGACGCATGACGCGCACCCTCATCCTGCTGCGACACGGCAAGTCCGCGTACCCGGAAGGCGTCGCCGACCACGAGCGCCCCCTGGCCCCGCGCGGACGGCGTGAAGCCGGACTCGCCGGCCGGTGGCTCCGGGCACACCAGCCGCCGATCGACGCAGTGCTGTGCTCCACCGCGGTGCGTACCCGCAAGACGCTGGCCGAAGCGGCGATCGAGGCGCCGGTCGACTTCCGGGACGATCTGTACGAGACGTCCCCGGACATCCTCATCGACGCCGTCCGCACCGTCGACGACGACGTGGCGACCCTGCTCGTCGTCGGCCACGAACCGACCCTGTCGCAGACGGCACTGCTGCTCGCTCCCGATCACGAGAGCGAGGCGGCCCACCAGCTCGCCGAGAAGTTCCCCACGTCCGCCGTCGTGGTGCTGACCGTCCGCGGAGCCTGGCACGAACTCGAGGCCGGCCGCGCCGAGCTCACGGACTTCCACATCCCCCGCTGATTTCCTCCCGGAAAACCTTCTGTCAGGGCACCTTTGCCACTGCCCCGTCGCCACTCGACGCCACGCCCCCGGACATACCGGCGCCGGGGTCGCCGGTCTCCGGGTGGCTCCAGCCCTGGATCTTCGCGTGGAACCGCGCGAGCGGCGGCGGCGCCCACCAGTTGAGCCGCCCCATCAGCTTCATGAACGACGGCACCAGCAGAACCCGGACCACCGTGGCGTCCAGGACGACCGCGAGCGCCATCCCGACCCCGAACATGCGCATCAACGCCACCGACGACGTGCCGAGCGCGGCGAAGACGATCGCCATGAGCAACGCTGCGGCCGTGACCACCCGGCCGGTGTGGGCGAGTCCGCGGGCCACTGCCTCCTCGTTGGATCGGCGGGTGCGGTCCGAAGCCATCCAGAACTCCCTGATCCGATCGAGGAGGAAGACCTCGTAGTCCATCGACAACCCGAACGCGACGCAGAACATCAGCACCGGGACGATGGCCACCAGGAAGCCGGTGCCCGTGGCACCCAGTCCGCCCAGGTTGCCGTCCTGGAAGACCCAGACGAGGAACCCGAATACCGCCGAAAGCGAGAGAAGGTTCATCACGAGTGCCTTGATCGGAAGCAGGAGGCTCCCGGTGAGCACGAACAGGACGACCGACGTCGTCAGCGCGATCAGTCCGAGCGCCCACGGGAGTGTGCCCATGATCCCGTCGACCGCATCCCGGTCGTGCTGCTCCTTGCTGTGGAACAGCGTCTCGGCGGGGGCCGGCACGGCGCGCAGATCGGCCAGCATCGTCGCGAGGTCGTCCCGTGCGTCGGACGAGGTGGCGATCGTCATCATCGCCGCCCGGCCCGCGACAGCACCCGGATCGCCGTTCGCAATCGCGACCCCGTCGACGTAGGTGCCGTCCGGCGCCAGTACTGCCGCAACTCCGTCGACCGAGGACAGTTCGGCGGCATAGGTATTCAACTCCGACCGCACGGACGCCCCTTCGGGCAGAACGATCTGCGTCTGCGCGAGAGCACTCTGGGTGAAGTCCGCGCTCAGTTGCTCTGCGGCCCGGCGCGGCGGCGCATCCTCCGCCAGGACCCGTTCGTCGGGATACCCGAGGCGGATTCCGAGGATCGGCGCGCCGACGGCGAGCAGCAACACGACGAGCGACGCAGCCACCACCGCCGAATTCCGCATCACGCGGTGCGTGAGCCGATACCACCCCGTCCGCTCGACGGGCCGTTCGGCGGCGGCCTGCCGCGCGCTCTTCTGCACCGCGAACATCTCCAGACGATCACCGAGGACGGACACGATCGCCGGGGTGACGGTCATCGTCACCAGAACGGCGAAGGCGACCACGGCGACCCCGGCGTACGCGAAGGACCGCATGAAGTACAGCGGGAACAAGGCCATTGCGGACAGGCTGAGTCCCACGATCAGGCCCGAGAACAACACCGTCCGCCCGGCCGTGCTCATCGTCCGGACCAACGCGTCGGCACTGCCGAATCCGGCGGCACGTTCGTGTCTGTACCGGTTGACGATGAGCAGGCTGTAGTCGATCGCGAGTGCCAGACTCAACGATGCGGCGAGATTGAGCGCGAAGATCGACACGTCGGTCACCAGCGTGAGCGCTCTGAGGATGCCTGCCGTGGCGACGATCGTCGCCACCCCGACCGCGACCGGTATCAACGCCGACACCACACTGCCGAACACGAACACCAGCACGACGAACGTGATCGGCACCGCGATCGACTCCGCGAGCCGCAGGTCCTTCTCCAACTGGGTGGACATCCAGTCGTAGACCATCCCCTCGCCCGCGACATCGACCTCCACGTCCCCGGTGGAACCGCCGTACTCGTCCGCGAGTGCCCGAGAGTTGGCCGCACCGTCGTTGTCACCGCCCCGCACACCGGCGACCACCAATCCCGTCGAGCCGTCCGTACTGCGCAGCGCGATCGCCAGTTCGGGGTCACCCCACAACGACACGACCGATGTCACCCGCGGATCACCGGCGAGCCCCTCCGCGATTCGGGTACCGGCATCGCGGGCCGCCGACGAATCCGCCCCGTCCCGGGCCTTCACCGAAAAGACCAGTGTCATCCCACCGCGGTCGAAGACTTCTTCGAGTTGCTGTGCAGCGACGGAGGATTCGGCGGTCGCAGCGACGAACCCTCCCGCGCCGAGGTGCGAGGTCACCCCGGCGCCGAACACACCCAACATCGCCACCACGGCGATCCAGATGCCCAGGAGCAGCCGCGGCGCGGCGATCGCAGTGCGCGTTGCCATCTTGATCACTCGGGTCCCTGCCTCACGGAATCGTTCGCTTCGCACCACACTGCGTTGCCCACCGGCTCAACCCTTTGTCGCGAGCCAGCTCTCGAACGCAGGAAGATCGGGAACGATCACCTCGGAGGTGGACAGCACCGCCAGGTTCTGCCGCATGTCGGTGATGCTGGCGACGACGCCGCCGCCGCAATGCGCGGAATACATCTCCATCGCGGTACCCATGCTCGGCACACCGCCCGGCAGGAAGGCGACCAACAGGTCGCACTTGCCGGCGTAGGCCGTCAATTCCCGGAACTTCTCCCGGATCAGGCTCACTTCGCTGTCGAGTTCCGCCTCGTCGACAACCGCCGTCTCGGCGAGCTTCTGGTAACCGACGGCCAGCGGCATCCCTATCGACGCGATGAAACTCTGCATCGCCTGGTGCGGGTCGAAGCACTCGATGCCGGGGTTGTAGGCACGCAGGATGTCACCGATGTCGTCTCGATAGCTCTGATCCCGGATCGCGAATCCCGGAGTCGCGCCCTGCATGGTGCCGGCGACGAACACCGTCCGAAACTTGCTCATCGTCACTCACTCTCGAACGAATAGGGTTGGACGTCGTCGTCGGGGTCGGCGACGCTCCGATAGATGTCGGCGGCACACAGCAGGTGATCGACAAGGTCGGTGGAAGCGAGCCCCGTCGAGGCGACCAGTTCGTCCCACACCGGCGCTGCGGCCGGATCCGCGGGCGGGTACGCCACACCCGCACTGTCCCGCAGCCAGAGGTCGCCGGCCGAGAAGTTTCGCCCTGCATAGCCGTGCAGCGGAAGGATGACCTCGGAGGTGTGTTCCAGCGAATCGTCCAGTGCCCGGATGGACAGGCTGGTCTGCTCGGGATCGGTCAGGATCGACGTCAGGAACTCCCGCGGCAGCGCCTCGACCCGCAGGCGGCCGTCGGGCCGGCCGAACGCGTCCTCCGAGCGCAACGTGAACAGCCTGGACAGCAGATATCTGCCCCGGGTGGGGCTGAACTTCGAGTACTCCAGGCGAACGACCCAGCCGCCGCCGTAGGTCCGGTAGCGCGCGGTGAGACGCCCCGGCCGGACCACTCCCCTCGAGTCCGTGCGCACGGGTGCCGCGGTCGAGACCACCCGGCCCGACCCCGCGCGTACAGTGCGTGCCTCGATATGGATCGGAGTCGTGTGCAGCAGGTAGGGATCGAGCAGGACGAGTCCGCCCTCGTATTCGAAGATCGCCGCCAGGTGCCGACCGTCCGGTATCAGACGAGCGGGAATACCCGTGCGTTCCTCCACCCTCCTCGCGACCTCCAGTGTCTGGAACACGCACGCCGCTCCGAGCCGCGGACTGCGTTCCCCGTCGCCGAAGATGTCGACGAACTGCGCGGCACTGTTGTAGGGAACGGTGCGCAGGACCTCCCGGAGCTCACCTTCGAAAACCGCGAACACCTCGTCGTCGAGGCCGTCCCTCGCGGTCGCCTCTAGGTCCACGTGCTCACTCCGTCACCGAGCTCGGTCCCCACCAGCGACCGCCGGAGTGCGCCGCGGCGAACCTTCCAGGTCGAGGTCCGCGGGAGGTCCTCCCACGCGATCACCACCGGATCGGCCATCGCAGGCAGGCCCTTCGTCGCCGCCCGCCATTCCGCGTCGCTGATCGAGCCCCCCTCCAGGCTCAGCACGGGCAGCGGCGCACTTCCCGAAACCCCCAGCACGACCACCTCTATCGCGTTGGGAATGCGGTCGAGCAGGATACTTTCGAGTTCGGTACCGCTCAGCCCGGGAATCTCGTCGACCGCGCGATCGACGAACCTGACCCGGCCCAGCAGATCCTTGTATCCGAGATCGCCGGTGTTCCACCATTCTCCGGCGGACTTCAGTTCGTGCCGATCCGTCTCACCCAGATAGTCGATGCACCGGGATCGACTGCGCGACATGAGTATTCCGGTCCGTCCGCGCTTCACCGGTTCTCCCGTTTCCGGGTCGACGACCCGGGTCCGGATGAGCCAGGGCACCGACCACCCGACGTTGTTCGTCGAGGCGACGCCCCGCCGGCGGACCATCGACCGCGTGTACAGCGCACCTGCGATCGGGCCCACCTCGCTCTGCCCCCACGATTGTGCCCAGACGGGAAGCCGCCGGCTCGACGCGTTCAGGAACGTCCGGACGGTCGACGGGTGCATGAGGTCGAAGGTGTTGAGGTAGAACCGCACGTGAGCGAACAGCTCGGGCCGCCTCTCCGCCAGGCCCTTCCACCGCTGGTAGACGTTCGGTGTCGCCTCGACGGTCGTGGGCAGGTGCTGCTCGAACACCTTCTCCACGGATTCGGGTTCGTACCGGCTCGCCACGACCACCTTCGCCGGCGCCCACTTGAGTTGCGCACCGATCCATGCGAGCGAGCGGGAGTGGGCGAACGAAATCGATACCAGGGTCGTGTCCGACCGGCGATTGACGATCACGGGGAACGGCGTCAGCTCGAGCCTGCTCGCGTAGTGGTTGGACGTCGCGGAGTGGACGACCAGCTTCGGCACCCCGGTCGTGCCGGACGTGTGGGTGATGAACATCGGCGCGTCGTCGGGGGCGGGGTCGGGCTTCGGAACGGGCTTTCCCCGTAGCGACTTCAGGTCGAGTTCGTCGGCGCGGGCGGGATCCGCGTCGCGACCGAGCACGATCGTCGTGCCGTGTCCTCGAAGATCGAGCCCGGCGGATGCGGCTCGTTCGAGGACGTCCGCCGAGATGATCGAGACGACCGGCCGAATCCGGTCGAGCAGTGCGGCGTGGTGGTGCGGCGTGTCCGCGGCGGACACGAGCGCTGCGACGGCGCCGATCCGCGCCGCGGCCGCCGCCAGCACGATCATGTCGAAATGATTCGGTTTCACGACCGCCACGTGGTCGCCGCGGCCGACCCCCGCGGCGCGGAGCCAGCCCGAGGCTTCCGCGACGAGGTCGGCGAGCGCCCGGCCGTTGTAGAAGAGCGGCCCGTCCGGACCTTCGATATCGAGTGGACGATCGAGATGGACAGTCAGCTGCCTCGACCTGCCCGCGTGCCATTCGAACATCAATCCCAAGTTCTTGGGTCGCTCAATCATGTGTAACAACCACTTTCGCTCTAGATCGCAGAGGAGGCCCGCGCGCCGTATCGCGCGCGGGTGAAGCAGAGGAAGAGCAATCAGCGAACGCTGATGGACTCGATGATCTGGTGCGCGCCGCCGGAATGCTCGACGATCGATCGGCACTTGTGCCGCTGAATCTTGCCGGACGGCGTGCGGGGCAACGTGCGCCGCGGAACCAGGACGACCCTGTCGAGGACGAGTGCACTTCTGCGCCTGCACGTGTGTGCGATCTCGCGCGCGATACCGGCGCCGTCGATGTTCGTCCCGCCCACCTCGGCGATGTAGACCAGCGTGCGGTCACCGGCGTGGGGTGTCGAGTCGATCAGCGCGGTGCTTCCGCTGCGCAAGCCGTCGATCGTGGCCTCGATCTCCGACTCGATGGCGTTGACGTACACGTTGCGCCCGCCGATACAGATCAGGTCGTCCGCGCGGCCGACCGGGTACAGCTCGCCGCCGTGCACGAAACCCAGATCGCCGGTGTCGACGAATCCGTCGGCGCCGAAGCGGGCGGCCGTGGCCTCCCGGTTCGAGTAGTAACCTGTCGCCGCCGACGGCGATCGGAACCTGATCGACGCCAATCGGCCGGCTCCTTCCGGCACGTCCAGTTCGACACCCGGCAGTGGCACACCACAGCTGACGATCCGGCACGAGTTCTCGTCGCTCTCGGGCACGAACCGGACGTGTCCCTCCGCCAGCTCGAGCGCGTCGACACTGCAGTATCCGGGTTCGCGATCGTTCTCGGACGCGGTAACCACCAGCGTGCCTTCCGCGAGTCCGTACGCAGGCCGTACCGCGTCCGCTCGGAGCCCGTAGGGACCCAGGCATTCCTGCACGTCGGCCACGACCTCCCAGCTGATCCGTTCCGCGCCCACCATGAGGCACCTGAGGGAGGCGAGGTCGCCCGGCAACGGCTTCCTCCGGATCTGCATGACCTTCGCCGCGACATGCAGCGCCGTCGGCGATGCCGAGGTGTACGTCGCGCGATAGTGGGCGAGATCTTCCAGCCAGGTGCGCGGAGACAGGCGGAATCGTGCCGTCGTCGAGTAGTAGCCCTCGCCGTCGTTCCACAGTCCGCTCATCAGACCGCCGAAGAACCCCATGTCGTGCGAGAACGGCGCCCAGTTCACACCGACCGTGCCGGGCCCGAAGTCGACCATCTCGGCGATCATGTCCAGCTGGTGCGCGATGGCCGAAGCACTGAGCACACAGCCCTTCGGATTCCCGGTACTCCCCGACGAGAACTGGACGAACGCCGGGTCGTGGAGACCGGGAAAGTCCGGTTCCGTTGCGAGTGCGGCCTGCTCCGATCCCAGAGGCTCGAAGCTGCGCACGACCGACGCAACGCCGGCCGACTGCCGGATATCCGCAAGCGCCCGATCGCTGCAGAGAAGGAGTGGCGGACGGATCTGACCAACGATGGATTCGATCTGGGTGCAGTAGCTTTCGGCGTCGGTTCCGACCACCCGTTCGGGTAGGGACGCAACGGAGGCGCCCAGGTACCAGCAGCCCAGCAGCGACGTCACGGCGGCAGCGGAGTTGTCGAGCACGATGGCCACGACGTCGCCCTTCCGAACCCCGTGCGAGGCGAGCTCTCCCGCCACCCGCCTGGCCGCGGCGACGAGATCCGCGCGCGAATAGGGCGCATACTGGCGACCCTCCCAGAAATTCAGGTTGGTCCGATACTCGGTTGCGGTGACAAATATTCGCGTCCAGAAATTGTCCGGCGCTTCGTTTCGCGGATTCAATTAGGTAACTTCCCCTGCCCGTTCCGTCGCAGACCACCGGGGCGTCTGCTGTTCGAGAATGTCGGCGAGTTCACCGACCGTGACGACATCGGCGACCAGATAAAGGTCGAAGTCCGAGCCGAGCTCGTCTTCCAATTCCATGAGAAGGTCGCCGAACTGCAGGCTCGTCAAACCCAGGTCGTCCAGTCGCGTTTCCGTCGTGATCTCGAATTCGTCCGGAACGACATCCCCCAGTCGCTCCCTTATCCGATCCTCCAGGTGGCCGACAGTGATGAGACCCCCACTCAAATTCGACCCTTTCTCCATACATAGATCGCGGTTCGTGATCCGAATTTTGCATACCGGCTGACGATCTCCTTCGTCACGGCTGCGAAGAATCCGGAGAAATACAGATTCCGTGGGCTGTCGTCGGATCGCACCAGCTGCATGAGTGCATTCATCCCACCCAGGCCGACAGCCTGGCCGACGTAACCCATCGAATACGGCTCGAGATCCTTCCCACGGGAGATCCGCCGCAGGTTGTCGGCCGTGTGCGCGCCTTGCGGTGACGCAGTCGCACAGGACGGACGCGCGCCGGGAACCGCCGCACAGTCCCCCACGACGAAGACGTTGGGCGATCCCTCGCTCCGCAGGAACCGATCGACCAGCGCCCGGCCCCGTTCGTCGACGGCGAGGCCACTCTGCGCCACGAAGTCCGACACACCGGAGATCACGGCCCACAACGTCACGTCCGACTCGAACGCGGAACCCGATGCGAGACGGACGACGTCACGCCCCCGTCCCTGGGATATGCCGACGATCCGGTCTGCCAGGATTTCGACACCGGCCTTCTCCAGCGACTTCCGCACCTTCCGGCGGGCGCCGTCGGACAGGCCCGCTGCGAACTCGTCGGCAACGAGCCGCACCTTCAGTCCCTTGCGGGAACGTGCGATCTCGGATGCGGTTTCGATGCCCGTCAATCCCCCGCCGACGACCGTGACGTCGCCGCCGTCCTGCAGAGCGGTGAGCCTCCCTTCCGCGGCGCGGGCACCTTCCCAGGTCCCGACGGGAATCGACCCGGGAATGGGATGGACCGATCCGCCGGTGGCGATGACGGCGTAGTCGAATCCCAGCTGCTCGCCGTCGGCGAGCACGACCTGGTTGCCCCCGATCTTCACGGCGGTTCCGAGACGGAACGCAATCCCCTTGCGCAGCATCGACGACAGTGGCGTCGCGGCGCCACCGGTGCCGGTGGTCTGCTGGTGCAGCCGAACCCGCTCCACGAACTCCGGACGATCATTCACAATCGTGATTTCGGCATCGGGAACCTTCTTCGCAAGCCGATTGGCGGCAATGGTTCCCGCATATCCGGCGCCCACGACGACGACACGCATACCACTTCTCCTTATTTTTCATCCGCGCAGGATTCGATACCGCACTGCAATTGCAGTGCGGCAGACAGAGAATGTGCAGTTCGTTTCGAGATGTGCCGACGCATTGTTTTCCGCTGCTCGCACACGTCACGCGAGCCCGGCAATACCGCGTCGATCGAAACTTCGGAAATAACCCGAATTACGAAAAGCGAGAATTCGACGGATGCCGAAGAACCGATCCGCAGGAATTCATGAACCGGTCGGATATCGACGCCGAAAGCTGCCCGAGCAGCCGAATGCGATAAGTCACCGTGCCCCCAAGGTGTATCGAATTTCGCCGACCCCTCCCGATCGACTTTCACAGGCTAGCACGGGCGTTCCACATAGCACAATTAATACCCACTGGGGGTCGTATTCGTTTACAAATATGCGGATCCAGTCAAGGAAACTGTCTATGGGCTCGAAGTTGTCGATACGGAACCCACTCACCCGGGGCCGGATAATCGAAAATTCGACTATCGCGGGGATTTGCGTTACGGGAATCCCGCCGACGGGCCCGGATCACGCGGCGGCACGGATCCAGCGCCTTCGAGCAGCGCGGGCAGCGCGCGACCTGCGTTCGGAATCCATTGCGGCACAAGAGAATTTGAGAACGATCCATCACGATACGACCGGCGCGAGGAGTTTTCGCGCCGGAGTCCGTCCACGGATGGGTGCGGCGTCCTGTACGCCGAATACACGAAGGTCCCGCCCCCGAAGAGAAAGGGGCGGGACCTGCGTGTCTACGGTAGTTGCCTACCGGTAGTCGCTCGAGTAACCGTAGTCGTCGAGCGGGACCGCGGCGCCGGTATTCTGGCCGAAGCCCTCCGGCGAGTAGTACTGGTCGTCGTAGGCCGGGATGGCGTACGCGGCCGCGCGGGCCTCCTCGGTCGGCTGGACCTGGATGTTCCGGTACCGGTTGATGCCGGTGCCGGCCGGGATCAGCTTACCGATGATCACGTTCTCCTTGAGACCGATCAGCTTGTCCGAGCGGCAGTTGATCGCCGCGTCGGTCAGCACGCGAGTGGTCTCCTGGAACGACGCCGCCGACAGCCACGAATCGGTGGCCAGCGACGCCTTCGTGATACCCATGAGCACGGGGCGACCGGCAGCAGGCTCGCCGCCCTCGGCCACGACCCGGCGGTTCGATGCCTCGAACTCGCTCCGCTCGACCAGCGAACCGGGCAGGAACTCCGTCGCGCCCGAATCGATGATCGTCACGCGGCGCAGCATCTGGCGCACGATGACCTCGATGTGCTTGTCGTGGATCGACACACCCTGGCTCCGGTACACCTCCTGGACCTCGTTGACGAGGTGGATCTGCACCTGGCGGGGACCCATCACACGCAGCACCTCGTGCGGATCGGCAGCACCCTCGAGGAGCTGCTGACCGACCTCCACGTAGTCACCGTCGGCGAGGACACCCTCGGTGCCGTTCGCCTTGCGGATGACGTGCAGGCGCTGACGCTTCGACAGCTTGTCGTACACGACCTCGTCGCCACCGTCGTCCGGCACGATCGTGATCTTGTAGAAGCGGTCGTCGTCCTCGAGCCGGATGCGGCCGGAGACGTCGGCGATCGGGGCCTTGCCCTTCGGGACGCGGGCCTCGAACAGCTCCTGGACACGCGGCAGACCACCGGTGATGTCCTCACCGACGCCACCCTGGTGGAAGGTACGCATCGTCAGCTGCGTACCCGGCTCACCGATGGACTGCGCGGCGACGATACCGACGGCCTCGCCGATGTCGACGAGCTTGCCGGTCGCCATCGAGCGGCCGTAGCAGGTGGCGCAGACACCGGTACCGGTGTCGCAGGTCAGCACCGAACGGACACGGACCTTCTGGATACCGGCCTCGAGCAGCGCCTCGATGGCCGGATCGCCCAGGTCGGAACCGCGCTCGACGATCACGTTGCCGTTCGCGTCGACCGCATCGGAGGCGAGCGTACGGGCGTACGTGCTCGTCTCGATGTGGGCGTCGCGGACCAGCTTGCCGGTCTCGTTGCCCTCGGCGTCGCGCTCCGGCTCCGCGATGGTCATCTCGATGCCGCGCGGCGTGCCGCAGTCGACCTCGCGGACGATGACGTCCTGCGAGACGTCCACCAGACGACGGGTCAGGTAACCCGAGTCGGCGGTACGCAGAGCGGTATCGGCCAGACCCTTACGGGCACCGTGCGTGTTGATGAAGTACTCGAGAACGGTCAGGCCCTCACGGAACGAGGACTTGATCGGACGCGGGATGAACTCGCCCTTCGGGTTCGTCACCAGACCCTTCATGCCCGCGAGCGAGCGGATCTGGGTCATGTTGCCCGCAGCACCGGACTTGACGATCGTCGGGATCGGGTTCTCGTCCGGGTAGTGCGCCTCCATGGCCTGACCGACCTCTTCGGTCGCTTCCTGCCACAGCTTCACCAGCGAGTCGCGACGCTCCTCCTTGGAGAGAGCACCACGCGCGAACTTGCGCTCGAGCTGATCGGCCTGCGCCTCGTACCGCTCGAGGATTTCCTTCTTCTCCGGCGGAACGAGCACGTCCGCCATCGAGACGGTCACACCCGAACGGGTCGCCCAGTAGAAGCCGGCGTCCTTGAGCTTGTCGACGGTCTGCGCGACGACGATCATCGGGTAGCGCTCGGCGAGATCGTTGATGATCGCGGCCTGACGCTTCTTCGGCATGATGTCGTTGACGAAGCCGTAGTTGACCGGCAGCAGCTCGTTGAACAGCACGCGACCGAGAGTCGTGTGCGCGGTCCACGCGTCGCCGTACCGCCAGCCCTCGGGGAACAGCTCGTTCTCGATCTCGCGCGGCGGACGCTGCTGCGTCAGACGCACCTTGATCGGGGCCTGCACCGACAGCGCACCGCGGTCGACGGCCATGATGGCCTCGGCCGGGGACGAGTACACGCCCTGCTCCGGCTGATCGGCCGTGGCCGGGGCGTACGCGCCGACGGCGTCCTCGACGAGCCGGGTCAGGTGGAACAGACCCGTGACCATGTCCAGACGCGGCATGGCGAGCGGACGACCCGATGCCGGCGACAGGATGTTGTTCGAGGACAGCATCAGGATGCGGGCCTCGGCCTGCGCCTCCGCGGACAGCGGCAGGTGCACGGCCATCTGGTCACCGTCGAAGTCGGCGTTGAAGGCCTCACACACCAGCGGGTGCAGCTGGATCGCCTTGCCCTCGACGAGCTGCGGCTCGAACGCCTGGATGCCGAGGCGGTGCAGCGTCGGTGCACGGTTCAGCAGCACCGGGTGCTCGTTGATGACCTCTTCGAGGACGTCCCACACCTGCGGACGCTGACGCTCGACCATGCGCTTGGCGGACTTGATGTTCTGCGCGTGGTTCAGGTCGACCAGACGCTTCATCACGAACGGCTTGAACAGCTCGAGCGCCATCAGCTTCGGCAGACCGCACTGGTGCAGCTTGAGCTGCGGGCCGACGACGATGACCGAACGGCCCGAGTAGTCGACACGCTTACCGAGCAGGTTCTGACGGAATCGACCCTGCTTGCCCTTGAGCAGGTCGGACAGCGACTTGAGCGGGCGGTTGCCCGGACCGGTCACCGGCCGGCCGCGACGGCCGTTGTCGAACAGCGCGTCGACGGACTCCTGCAGCATCCGCTTCTCGTTGTTGACGATGATCTCGGGTGCGCCGAGGTCGATCAGTCGCTTGAGGCGGTTGTTGCGGTTGATGACACGGCGGTACAGGTCGTTCAGGTCGGAGGTCGCGAAGCGGCCACCGTCGAGCTGAACCATCGGGCGCAGCTCCGGCGGAATCACCGGAACGGCGTCGAGGACCATGCCCATCGGCGAGTTGCCGGACTGCTGGAACGCCGCGACGACCTTGAGTCGCTTCAGCGCACGCAGCTTCTTCTGGCCCTTGCCGCTGCGGATGATCTCGCGCAGCTGCTCGGCCTCGGCGTCGATGTCGAAGGTCTCGATGAGCTTCTGGATGGCCTCGGCACCCATCGCGCCGGTGAAGTACTCACCGTAGCGATCCTGCAGCTCGCGGTAGATCAGCTCGTCGACGATGAGCTGCTTCGGAGCCAGCTTGGTGAAGGTGTTCCAGATCTCGTCGAGACGGTCCAGCTCGCGCTGGGCGCGGTCGCGGAGCTGACGCATCTCGCGCTCGCCGCCGTCCTTGACCTTGCGGCGGACGTCGGACTTGGCGCCCTCGGCCTCCAGCTCGGCCAGGTCGGCCTCGAGCTTCTGCGCGCGGGCCTCGAGGTCGGCGTCGCGCTGGTCGGCGACGGTCTTCTTCTCGACCTCCATCTCGGCCTCGAGGGTCGAGAGCTCGTTGTGACGCAGCTCGTCGTCGACCGAGGTGATGACGTAGGCGGCGAAGTAGATGATCTTCTCGAGATCCTTCGGCGCCAGGTCGAGGAGGTAGCCGAGGCGGCTCGGCACGCCCTTGAAGTACCAGATGTGGGTGACGGGTGCGGCCAGTTCGATGTGGCCCATCCGCTCGCGGCGGACCTTCGCGCGGGTCACCTCGACGCCGCAGCGCTCGCAGATGATGCCCTTGAAGCGGACGCGCTTGTACTTACCGCAGTAGCACTCCCAGTCCCGGGTGGGGCCGAAGATCTTCTCGCAGAAGAGTCCGTCCTTCTCGGGCTTGAGCGTGCGGTAGTTGATGGTCTCCGGCTTCTTGACCTCGCCGTACGACCAGTTGCGGATGTCCTCTGCGGTGGCCAGGCCGATGCGGAGTTCATCGAAGAAGTTGACGTCGAGCACGTAACTTCCTTTCCCCTGTGCGGGTTGTGTTGCTGCTAGTTGTCGCTATCGCTGCCGGGCCCCCGGGGAGGCGCGAAGGATGCGGCGTCGTCGTTGCCGTCCATACGCGCCTCCTCCGGGGTCGGCTTCCTAGTTCGCGAGGTCGTCGACCGTGGCCGACTCGTTGCGGGAAAGGTTGATGCCCAGGTTGGCCGCCGCCCGCTCCAGGTCCTCGTCGTCGCCGTCGGCCATCGCGATGGCCGCGCCGTCGCTCGAGAGCACCTCGACGTTCAGGCAGAGCGACTGGAGTTCCTTCAGGAGAACCTTGAAGGACTCGGGGATGCCCGGCTCCGGGATGTTCTCGCCCTTGACGATCGCCTCGTACACCTTCACGCGGCCGACGACGTCGTCCGACTTGATGGTGAGGAGCTCCTGCAGCGTGTACGCCGCACCGTAGGCCTGCATGGCCCAGCACTCCATCTCACCGAAGCGCTGGCCACCGAACTGGGCCTTACCGCCGAGCGGCTGCTGGGTGATCATCGAGTACGGACCGGTCGAACGAGCGTGGATCTTGTCGTCGACGAGGTGGTGCAGCTTGATGATGTACATGTAGCCGACCGACACCGGGTACGGGAACGGCTCGCCGGAACGACCGTCGAACAGCGTCGCCTTGCCGTCCTCACCGACCATGACCTCGCCGTCGCGGTTCGGCAGGGTCGAGGCCAGCAGACCGCTGAGCTCGTCCTCGCGCGCACCGTCGAACACCGGGGTCGCGATGTTGGTGTTCGGCTCCGCCGACAGCATCTCGTCGGACAGGTTCTGCGCCCACTCGGGACGGCTGCCGTCCTCCGCGACCTGAATGTTCCAGCCGGCCTTGCCGATCCAGCCGAGATGCGTCTCGAGGATCTGGCCGATGTTCATACGACGCGGAACACCGTGGGTGTTGAGGATGATGTCGACCGGGGTGCCGTCGGGCAGGAACGGCATGTCCTCCTGCGGGAGGATCTTGCCGATGACGCCCTTGTTGCCGTGCCGGCCGGCGAGCTTGTCGCCGTCCTGGATCTTGCGCTTCTGCGCCACGTACACGCGGACGAGCTCGTTGACGCCCGGAGGCAGATCGTCGTCGTCCTCGCGGGAGAACACGCGCACGCCGATGACCTTGCCGGTCTCGCCGTGGGGCACCTTCAGCGACGTGTCGCGGACCTCGCGGGCCTTCTCGCCGAAGATCGCGCGCAGCAGCCGCTCCTCGGGGGTCAGCTCGGTCTCACCCTTCGGGGTGACCTTGCCGACGAGGATGTCGCCGTCGCGGACCTCGGCACCGATGCGGACGATGCCGCGCTCGTCCAGGTCGGCGAGGACCTCGTCCGAGACGTTCGGGATGTCGCGGGTGATCTCCTCGGCACCGAGCTTGGTGTCGCGGGCGTCGATCTCGTGCTCCTCGATGTGGATCGAGGTGAGCACGTCCTCCTCCACGAGGCGCTGCGACAGGATGATCGCGTCCTCGTAGTTGTGGCCTTCCCACGGCATGATCGCCACGAGCAGGTTCTTGCCGAGCGCCATCTCACCGTTCTGGGTGCAGGGACCGTCGGCGAGTACCTGGCCGGACTCGACGCGCTGACCCTCGTCCACGATCGGACGCTGGTTCGAGCAGGTGCCCTGGTTGGAACGGTCGAACTTGCGCAGGCGGTAGGTCTTGCGGGTGCCGTCGTCGGCCATCACGGTGATGAAGTCGGCGGACACCTCCTCGACCACACCGCTCTTCTCGGTGACGATGACGTCGCCGGCGTCGACGGCGGCACGCAGTTCCATGCCGGTACCGACGACCGGAGCCTCGCTGCGCACCAGCGGCACGGCCTGACGCTGCATGTTCGCACCCATGAGGGCGCGGTTGGCGTCGTCGTGCTCGAGGAACGGGATCATCGCGGTCGCGACGGACACCATCTGACGCGGCGAAACGTCCATGAAGTCGACTTCGGCGGCCGGGATGTACTCGATCTCGCCGCCCTTCTTGCGGACGAGAACGCGATCCTCGGTGAACCGGCCGTCGGCACCGATCGGCGAGTTGGCCTGCGCCACGACGTGGCGGTCCTCCTCGTCGGCGGTCAGGTAGACGACCTCGTCGGTGACGACGCCGTTCTCGACCTTGCGGTACGGGGTCTCGATGAAACCGAACGGGTTGACCCGCGCGTACACCGACAGCGAGCCGATCAGGCCGATGTTCGGGCCTTCCGGGGTCTCGATCGGGCACATACGGCCGTAGTGCGACGAGTGGACGTCGCGGACCTCGAGGCCGGCACGCTCACGGGACAGACCGCCGGGGCCCAGCGCGGACAGGCGGCGCTTGTGGGTCAGGCCCGAGAGCGGGTTGTTCTGGTCCATGAACTGCGACAGCTGGGAGGTTCCGAAGAACTCCTTGATCGCGGCCACGACGGGACGGATGTTGATCAGCGTCTGCGGCGTGATCGCCTCGACGTCCTGCGTGGTCATGCGCTCGCGCACCACGCGCTCCATGCGGGACAGGCCGACACGGATCTGGTTCTGGATGAGCTCGCCGACCGTGCGCAGACGACGGTTGCCGAAGTGGTCGATGTCGTCGACCTCGACCGGGACCTCGACGCCGTCGGGCGCGGTCATCACGGTCTCACCGGCGTGCAGGCGCACCAGGTACTCGATCGTGGCGACGATGTCTTCCTCGGTGAGGGTGGACGCCGCGATCGGCTGGCCGCTGTTCAGGCCCAGCTTCTTGTTGATCTTGTAACGTCCCACGCGCGCCAGGTCGTAGCGCTTGTCCTTGAAGAAGAGGTTCTCCAGCAGGGTCTGCGCGGACTCCTTGGTCGGCGGCTCGCCCGGGCGCAGCTTGCGGTAGATGTCGAGCAGCGCCTCGTCGGTGCCGGCCGTGTTGTCCTTCTCCAGCGTGGACATCATGATCTCGGAGAAGCCGAAGCGCTGGACGATCTGCTCGTTCGTCCAGCCCAGCGCCTTGAGCAGCACGGTGACCGGCTGGCGGCGCTTGCGGTCGATACGGACGCCGACGGTGTCGCGCTTGTCGACGTCGAACTCGAGCCACGCACCGCGGCCCGGGATGACCTTGACGCTGTGCAGGTCCTTCTCGGTGCTCTTGTCGACGTTCCGGTCGAAGTAGACGCCCGGGGACCGCACCAGCTGCGACACGACGACACGCTCGGTGCCGTTGATGATGAAGGTGCCCTTGTCGGTCATCATCGGGAAGTCACCCATGAAGACCGTCTGGCTCTTGATCTCGCCGGTGTTGTTGTTGATGAACTCGGCCGTGACGAACAGCGGAGCCGCGTACGTCATGTCCTTGTCCTTGCACTCCTCGACGGAGGCCTTGACCTCGTCGAAGCGCGGGTCGGAGAAGGACAGGGACATCGAACCCGAGAAGTCCTCGATCGGCGAGAGCTCTGCGAGGATCTCCTCGAGGCCGCCGACAACAGGCCCGTCACCACGTTCGGCAGCCTTCGCGCGCCAGCGCTCGGAGCCGATCAACCATTCGAAGGAATCTGTCTGTAGATCGAGGAGCCCGGGGACCTCGAGCGGCTCGCGAATCTTCGCGAACGAGACTCTCTTCGGGGCTCCGGGGATTCCGGCAACTGCCTTGGTCTGGCTAGAGACTGCCAAGATGCGTCCTTCCAGCACCTCACGCGGGCCGCTCCAACCGGTGCGACCGCCGCTGTACCTGCTTCTTCAGTGGGGCGTTTCGGCTGGTCACAACCCGAACGACAGCCCCATCACGAAGACCGGCGGCGGGCACCCCGCGAGGGGGCACTTCCGGCTTTGCGAACGAGGTTTGGACAGGAGGCAGCCAGCGCAAAGTCCTAACCTACACCGAAAAACGGCAGATGTCCAACAGGGGTGCCTGAAGCAAGCCCCTCTCCGGAACTCGGACTTTCTCGCGAGTTCGCGCGGGCGTACCGATAGAGTGACCGCTACCGCTCTCCGCGTCAAGAGATCGATTTGCCGAGACCGCTCCGACCACAGCGAAACAGGCCCCGACCGGGGTCAGCTGTCGGTCAGTTCCGAGACCAGCCAGCGGCCGTCGATCCGCTCCATCCGCACCCGCAGCGGCGCCGCCGCGCTGCCCTGGGCGATCCCGTCGCCCGTGGCGCTGACGTTGATGTATGCCGCCACCTCCGCACGCGAATCGTCGAGCATGGACACCCCGATGTGCGTAACGTCGACCTGCGTGACCGTGTGCGTCTGCACCGCGGCCTGCTTCGTCACCTCTGCGGTCCGGTCGAACTGTTCCTGCATCTCCGGCGTCAGCAGCTTGCGGATCGCCGCGAAGTTGTCGTCGATCGTCTCGTAGTTGTAGCCGTGCATCGTCTCGATGGCCTCGGTGGCCGCACGCTCGACCTGCGCGGTTGCGGCAGTGTCGACCCACGCCCGGTTCTCGACCTTCGCACCGGGCTGGAACGCGGCGACCGCCGCGAACACCCCCAGGGCGACCGCGGCACCGCCGAGGAGCAGCAGCGGACGCGTGCCGGGCTGTGCTGTGTGCTCCTCCCCTGCCCCGGCAGCATCCTCCCCTGCCCCGGCAGCATCCTCCGCGGCACGGTCCCGGACGGGTTCCTGCGCGGCAGTCTCGCCTACGGTTTCCGGTTCGGACCCCTTGGACAGATCCACCGCCGCGTCCTCGGACGCGGTACCCCCGGTCCGTTCGACGACCTCGGGCTGTTCGACGACCTCGGGCTGTTCGACGACCTCGGGCTGTTCGACGACCTCGGGCTGTTCGACGACCTCGGGCTCCGGCGCGACCGCGTCCTGACCAGGCGACGCCGGCGGCGTACTCGGCGACGTCGACCGCCCGGTACCGGCAGGGCCCTGCGTGCGGCCGGTTCCGGCGATCTTCGGACGCCGGCGCGGACCGCCGGTCCCCGGGTTGCGTCGTTGCGGCGGCACTACACACACTCCTTCGATTGCTCGGTCATGTCGGTGCCCCTTACTCACCGGGCGCCGGGCCGGTCGGCGCGGCGGGCGCGGGTGCCTCGGCAGGCGGTGCAGCCGGGGACGCGGGAGCCGGAGCGGCCCCCGGATTCGCACCGGACTCGAGCTCCACCGAACCCAGCGGCTGGATCGTCTCCGCCTTCCAGATGTCCCCGTCCTTGCGGACGGCGACCTCGACCGACACCTTGTTCTTCACGAAGTTCGTGGGCGTCGTCGTGGTCACCGACAACACCACGAGCGCACGCGCGGCGTCGTCGTCGGTGTTCAGCTCCGTCAGCGACCCGAACAGAACCTCGGCTGCCATCCCGGTGCCGGTGGCCGCGACCTGGTCGCGGATCTGCTGTTCGGTGGCGTTCAGGTCGTTCACCAGCGCATCACCGGTGATCGACGACCGCATATTGTCGAGCGATCGGTCGACGTCGTCCGCGTCGACACTGTTCAGATTGATCGCCGCCTGCATCGCACCGGACAGCGCCGCGTCCCTCGCGTCGGCCGTGGGCCGCTCGACGAACAACGCCCGCCCCCAGCCGACGCCGAACCAGATCGCGGCCGCCAGCGCGACCAGCGCGACGACGCCGACGACCGCGAGCCACGCCGTGCGGAACCTGTCGCCGGCCGGTCGGGTGGTGGTCTCCTCGCTCACTCCAACAACCTACTCACTTCACTTCGGGGTGACCCCGAGCAGCGGCGCCAGCTGCGTCGCGATCGGGTTCAGGTTCAGCTTGTCCGGGTCCTTCTTCGGGATGAAGTCCCACGGCTGGAGGGTCAGCGGGTCGGCGAACACGATCCGGTTCGCGCTGCGCACGCCGGTGACGCTGCCCTGCGGCACTTCGCACGACGCGTTTGTGTTGAACGGGAAGTCCTGCTGGGTGTCGTCGAAGTTCGGGTTCTGCCGGTGCATCTCGTCGAGGATCTCGTAGGTGCCCTCGTACCCGATCGTGCAGGACGGCGGGTTGTTCGTCTCGAGCACGATTCCCTGCCGGACCGCGCCGTCGCCCGGCGCGACCGTCCCGGAGCTGCCGGCCACCGCGGGCAGGAACGCCAGGAGCGGCTGCAACGCGATCGCCTGCGGCGCGAGCTTGTCGCCGAGCAGGGCCAGGTTGGTGAGATCGGTCGTCAGACCCGGACCGCTCTCAACGACCAGCTGGGTCAGCTGCTCGCTGGCGGCCTGCCCCGTCTCGATGAGCCGCCGGATGTCCGGGTCGCTCTCGCGCAGCTGTGCTGTGACCAGGTCCAGATCGGAACTGAACTGCTGAATCGCCGACGACTGCACCGACTGCGTGTTCAGCACGGGCTCGCTGTCCCGGACGAGAGTGACCGTCTGCGGCAGGTAGTCCACTCCGGCCGCGCTGAGCTCGGCCAGCGAGTCGACGAGCACCTGCAGGTCGTCACCGCGGCCGTCGAACGCGTCGCCGAGTTCCGTGATGAGAGTGTGCAGGTCGTCCACCGGGACCGAACGCACCAGGTCGTTCGTGCTCACCAGCAGGTCCTCGACCGGAATCGGAACGGCGGTCCGGTCCTGCTCGATGACCGACCCGTCCACCAGGAACGGGCCTTCGGCGGTATCCGGCCGCAGATCGACGTACTGCTCACCGATCGCGGAGCGGTTCGCCACGACCGCGCGTGCCGACGCCGGGATCTCCGGGCCGCCGTTGTCGAGTTTCAGCTCGACGTTGAGGCCGTCCTCGGTGAGCGACAGTTCGCCGACCCGGCCGACCGGGACACCACGGTAGGTGACCTCCGCGTTCTTGAACACACCGCCGGACGTCGCGAACTGCGCGTTCACCGTGTACTGCCCGAAGCCCAGCAGGTTGTCGAGGCGGACGTACCGGGCGCCGACGAACAGCACACCGAGCAGCGCGATCGCCACGAACACCGCGAGCTGCGCTTTGACCAGGCGCGATCTCATCGGCCACCCCCGAGTCCGAGCTGGTTCATCAGGCCCTCCAGGGGATTGGGCGGCGCGGCCGCGTCCCCGAGGCCGGGGACACCCGCCGGCAGACCCGGCACCGCGACCGTCTCGGGCAGGGTCGGCGTCGGCAGGATCGGCAGCAGCGACACGGTCGGCCATCCCGGCCGCGGACCGTTGCCGTCGACATACGGGTTGGACGGATCGACCAGCGGCTTGGGGTTGCCGAACTTGGGCTCGCGGTAGACCGGCTCGCCCTGTCCGACACCGAGGGCCGCGAGCGCGTCCCCGATCTGCAGATCGACGAGGAGGAACAGGTTCACCGAGTTGCCGAGCGCGATCTTCTCCACCCCGTCCGGGAACGGCACGGTCGGGATGAACGGCAACGCCTCGACCAGGTCGTCTCCGGAGGTCGCGAGCTGCTGCAGCGTCGGGCGCAGCGCCAGCAGGTCGGCGATCAGATCGTCCTTGGACTGTTCGAGGACATCGGTTCCGACCGTGCCGAGCCGGTCGAGCTGCGTGAGCAGTTCGACGAGCTGCGGCCGTTGCTGCTCGAGGACCTCCGTCGCAACCGGGAGGTCGTCGAGAATCCCGGCGATCCGGTCGGTCTGCGCGGCCACGTTCGTGGTCAGCATGTCCAGGCCGTCCAGCGCGCGCGTGATGTCGTTCTTCTGCTGTTCGAGTCCGGCGATCAGCAGATCCGCCTGTTCGAGCAGGCTGCGCGTGGTTCCCTCACGCCCGTCGAACGCGGTCGACAGTTCCTTGACGACCGGCGCGAGCTGTCCCACGCCGCCGCCGTTGAGCAGCAGCGACAGCGCGCCCAGCACCGGTTCGATTTCGGTCGCGGCGCGGGTCCGCTCGACGGGGATCGAATCGCCGTCGGCCAGCCGCTGCGCCGACGGGTCCGTCGGAGGCGAGCTCAGCTGGACGAACTTCTCGCCGAGGATGCTGGTCTGCTCCACCTCCGCGAGCGCATTCGCCGGCAGATCCACCGAGGACTGCACCACGACGTCCACATCCGCCGTCCAGCCGTCCGGGGCGACGGAGATCGATTCGACGCGGCCGACCGGCACACCGTCCACCTTCACCGCGGACTGGGGCACGAGGTCCAGAACGTCCTCGAACGCGATCGTCAGGTGCATCGGATCACTTCCGACGTCCGGGCCACCGGGCAGCGGAATGTCGGAAACCCCGCCGCAGCCCGACACCGTCACCGCCACGACACACAGTCCCGCGGCGAGGGCGATCGCACGTCCCGATCCCACCGGAGGGATCCCCGATTTCGAGTGCCTCACCGATCACCCCCCTCTCCGCCGAGCTGCAGTCGCGGCGATTCGACGCCGGGCACCGTGCCCGGAACTACCTGCCGCTGGATGTTCTCGCCGCTCAGGATGCCGAACGGCAGGATCAGATCCGGCGACCTCTGGTCCGCGGTCACCTGCGCCATGATGTCGCCGCATCGATCGATGAGCGGCTGCATCTGTCGTCCGAGCCGTTCGAAGCGTTCGTCGCCCGGCACCAGCTTTCCGAGGTCGATCAGCTTGCACACGGCGGCGTTCGGATCCTGGAGGTCGGTGAGCACGAGCCGCGACGACAATGCCCCGGCCTCCGCGTCGTACGAGTTGACGAGGTTGCTCACAGCGAGCGGCAGGAGGGTCAGCGAGTTGACCAGCGAATCCCGGCGATCCGCGAGCGTCTGCGTGATCGGCACGAGCGCGTCGACGTTGTCCTTCAGGATCGCCTGGTTGTCCTGCACGAACGTCGCGACGTCCCCCAGCGTCACCGACAGCTGATTCAGGGCCTGACCGAGATCCTCCCGCTCCCCGGCGAGGAATCCGGACAGCTCGGCGAGCTGGCTGTTGAAGGCCCGCACCTGCTCGTCGTTCGCGGCGAGAGCGCTCACGAACACCTGCAGGTTCTCGACGGTGCCGAACAGGTCGTCACGCGAGGAGTTCAGGGTGCGGGTCGCCGCGGACAGCTGATCGATACTGCGGCCCAGCGCTTCCCCGTTGCCGGCGAGGTTCTCCGCGCCGACCTCGACGAACTGTGACAGCGCGCCCTCCCTGTTCGCGCCCTCCGGTCCCAGCGCCCGCGACAGCTCGTCGATGCTGGCGTAGAGCTCGTCGACCTCGACGGGCGTCGCCGTGCGTTCGCGCGGGATCACCGCGCCGCTCTGCATCGTCTCGCCGCCCGTGTAGGCGGGAGCGAGCTGCACGTACCGGTCGGCGACGACCGACGGCGTGATCTGCGCGGCCCGCGCGTCGGCCGGGATGTCCACGCCGCGGTTCACCCGCATGCGGACCTGCACGAGATCGCCCTGCGGTTCGACCGACACGACCTTGCCGACCTCGACCCCCAGCACCCGGACGTCGGAGCCTTCGTAGATGCCGACGGCCTTGTCGAAGTACGCGGTGATCTCGGTCGTGCCGACACGTTGGTAGGCGTACCAGCCGCCGGCGACCAGCGCTGCCACCAGTGCCGCGGCGAGCGCGACGAGCACTGCCTTGCGTCCGTTCCCGCGGGAGGTGGCGTCCCTGTTCTCGGCGTGCGCCATCAGTTACCCCCTTCCAGCGTGCGGCCCGGCTCGCGGTAGCCCGGAATGTCCGGCAGCCCCGGCGGGGTGAGGTTCACGACGACCTGGTCGAACCAGCGACCGTTGCCGACGACGTTCGTGTACAGGCGCACGAACGGTTCGTACAGCTCGAAGGCACGATCGAGATTGTCGTTGTTGTCCTGCAGGATCTGCACGACACCGCGGAGCTGTTCGAGTGCGGGACCGAACTGCTCCTCGTTCTCCTGGACGAGACCGCTCAGCTCGGTCGACATCCGCTGCGTGCCGTCGAGCAGCTGCGAAATCGCCTGCCGGCGGTTGTTGAGCTCCGCGACCAGCAGCGCACCGTCGCTGATGAGCCTGTTGAACTCGGCATTGCGATCGGCGAGGATCTGCGAGGTCTGCGCGGTCGCGTCGAGCAGCTTCTTCAGCTCCTGGTCGCGGCTGGCGATCGTCTCCGAGATCCGGCTCACCCCGTCGAGCGCGGCCCGCACGTCGTCGGGTGTCTCGGAGAACGCGTCGGACAGGGCAGCGAATCCGGCGGCGAGCTGTTCGGAGTCGATGTCACCGAGGGTGGTCGCTGCGGACGAGAACGCCTCGATCACGTCGTACGGCGCCACCGTGCGCTCGAGCGGAATCACGTCCGACGGATTCAGCACCTCGGTTCCGCGCGGATCGAGAGCGAGGTACTTCTGGCCGAGGATCGTCTTGATCTGGATCGAGGCCGAGGTGTCGTCGCCGATCCACGCGTCCTTGGCGTTGAACTCGACGACGACCCGGTCGCCCTCGAGCTCGACTGCGGTGACCTGGCCGACCTTGACGCCGGCGATGCGCACCTCGTTGGTGGGCTTGAGGCCTGCCGCCTCGGTGAACTCGGCCTTGTAGGTGGCGCCGGCACCGATGATCGGCAGCGAGTCCAGGAAGAACGCGGACAGCGTTGCCAGCAGAACCACCAGAATGCCCAGGGCCCCGGCCGCTGCCGGACTGCGACGTCTACTCATCGTCCCTGCAACTCCTGCATCCCGTCCTGCGTGCACCGTTTCGCGGCATTGGTGTAGATCGGCTGGTTCACCGTGGGCAGCCCGGTGGGCAGATTCAGATACGGGACCGAGCCCGGACCGGCGATGATGTCGATGCCGCACAGGTAGAACTGGAACCACGAGCCGTAGCTCGCGACCCGGCCGAGCTTGTCGAGCTTGACGGGCAGCGTCTCCAGCACCTGGTCGACGGCGCCGCTATTGGCGTTCAGGGTGCCGGCGAGCTGGTTCACCGCGGTGATCGACTGCGTGATCGCCGGACGGGTCGGTTCGAGCACGTCGGCGACCGCATCCGTCAGACCGGCGAGGGACTGCACCGCGGAGCCGACCGTCTCACGATCCGCGGCCAGGCCGCTGACCAGTGCCTGGGTGTTCACGAGCAGCGCATCGAGCTCGTCGTCCCGCTCGTTGACGGTGGTCAGCACCGTGTTGAGGTTGTCGATGACCGCACCGATGACCGCGTCCTTGTCGGCGATCGTGTTGGTCAGCGACGCGGTGCTGCGCACCAGGTCGTCGACGGTTCCCGATTCGCCTTGGAACACCTGGACGATCTGGTACGAGAGCTTGTTGACGTCCTCCGCGGACAGTGTCTGGAACAGGGGCCGGAAACCGTTGAACAGCGTCGTCAGGTTCACGGCGGGCCTGGTTCGCTCGAGCGGGATCGTCTCACCCGGATTCAGTTTCTGTCCCTGTGCGCCTTCGCCCTGCCCGAGCGCGATGTACCGCTGGCCGACGAGGTTGCGGTACCGGATAGTCGCGGTGGTCGATGCGGGCAGGTAGTCGCGGCCCTCGACGGTGAACGTCACTTCGGCGTTGCGCTCGTCGACGATCGCGATGTCCTCCACCTTGCCGACCCGGACGCCCGCGATACGGATCTCGTCACCCTTGTTGAGCGAGGTGACGTCGGAGAAGATCGCGCGGTACTTCTCGCCGCCACCGCCGCCGAAGCTGGCGATGGTCGCGGCGAGGATGCCCGTCGCGACGACCGTGACGACCGCGAAGACGATCAGTTTGATCAGAGGCGCTGCCAGTCCCCTCATTCGAAGCTCACCTCCGTTCCCCGCATCGCCGGTGCGCCGAGCCGGGTGGTCCACCGCGGCACCTCACCGGGCTCGAGACCCGTCGCGGCCCCGTAGACCAAGTCGAGCGTTTCCTGTTCGGCCGCCGAGCCCGTGTAGGACACCGGCACAGTGCCGATGATCACGCCGACGTCGTCCGGAACCCCGGAACCCTCGGGGGCCGGGAAGAACGGGATCGTCTCGGGCCCGGGGTTGCGGGACGGAACCTGGTAGGAGCCGTCGTTGATCGAACCGCCCGGGTACTGCGGGAACTTCCGGCCGGGCGCGGTGACGTTGTCGTAGCAGGCCGGTCCCCGGTCGTCGAGCAGCCGTGGTTCGTCCTGGTTCGGCAGGTAGCGACCCTTCGGATTCGTGAACTGGACGCTTGCGCGCACACCCGGGAAGGGATCGTCCACCGCGAGCACACCCGCGGCGGCCGGCGCGGCATCGGCGAAACCCTTCAGCATGCACGGGAACGACGGTGAGTACCGGGCCAGCAGCTGCAACGCCTCCTTCGAGTCCGCGGAAATGCTGATGATCGACGCCGCGTTGGTTTCCAGCAGGCCCGCGGTGTCGGACGATGCACCGGTCGCGGTCACGAGCAGGGTCGCGATCTGGTTCTCCTGCTCGACCACGGTGTTTCCGGTGGTTCGCAGGTTGTTGAACGCGTTCACCAGATCCGGTGCCGCCTCCGCGTAGGTCTGTGAGAAGTCCGCGAGTCCGCGCAGGTCCTCCTGCAGGGTCGGCAGCTCGGCTCCGACCTCGCGGAAGATCTGCTCGAGATGCTCGACCGTGCGACCCAGGGTCTCGCCGCGACCGCTGAGGCCCTGCGCGAGCGCACCGAGCGTGCTTGCCAGATCCTCCGGCGGGATGGCCTGCAGGAGCGGGAGAACCCCGTCGAGAACTTCCCCGAGTTCGACGGTCCGCGCGCTCGTGTCCTGCACAAGGACGTCGCCGGCGGCGAGCGGACGGGCCGGGTCGTCGGGCAGCAGCAGGGCGACGTAACGCTCACCGAACAGCGTCTTCGGCAGCAACTGGGCCGTCGAATTGGCCGGAATCAGTTCCGCCTTGTCCGGGTCGATCGCCAGGTGCGCGGTGACCTGACCGTCCTCGACGGAGGTCGAGCGCACCTCGCCGACGATCATGCCGCGAACTTTGACGTCGGCATTGTGCGGCAGTGCGTTGCCCACGCTGTCGGTCAGCAGGTCGACCTCGACGACCTTCTTGAAGGTCTTGTTGTACATCGCGATGGTGCCGCCGAGGAACAACGCCAGGACCAGGAAGAACACCAGTCCCAGCACGCGGCGGCGGAGCGTCGAGGGTGTCTCGATCATCCGGCCACCCTCACCGTCGTCGTCGTGCCCCAGATCGCGAGGCTGAGGAAGAAGTCGAGAACGGCGATGGTGACGATGGCGGTACGGACCGCCCGGCCCACCGCGACACCCACACCCGCCGGGCCACCGCTGGCGTGGAAGCCGTAGTAGCAGTGGATGAGGATCAGCACGAACGCGAAGATCAGCACCTTCGCGAACGAATAGAGCACGTCCTCCGGTGGCAGGAACAGATAGAAGTAGTGGTCGTACGAACCGGACGACTGACCGTTGAACAACGTGCTGATCACACGTGTCGCGAGATACGCGGCGAGCAGGCCGATGATGTAGAGCGGGATGACGGCGACGAATCCGGCGATCATCCGGGAGGTGACCAGGAACGGCACCGACGGCACCGCCATCACCTCGAGCGCGTCGATCTCCTCGCTGATGCGCATGGCGCCCAGCTGCGCGGTGAAGCCGCACCCCACGGTCGCGGACAGCGCGAGTGCGGCCACGACCGGCGCGAGCTCACGGGTGTTGACGTAGGCCGACAGGAAGCCGGTCAGGACCGACGATCCGAGCTGTTCGAGCGCGGCGTAGCCCTGCAGGCCGACGACGACGCCGGTGAAACCGGACATCATCGCGATGACGCCGATGGTGCCGCCGATGACGGCGAGCGCACCGCTGCCGAAGGTGACTTCGGCGAGCAGCCGCAGCACCTCCTTGCGGTAGTGCGTGATCGTCTTCGGAGTCCACGCGACCGCCCGCGCATAGAACGACATCTGGTCGCCGGCGCGATCCAGGACGTTCAACGGTGTGCGCAGCACCCTCCTGCCCCGGAGCAGGAAGAGATCTCCGCGGCCCTTTGCAATCGTCATCGCTTCAGGATCCCTTCGCAGGCACGATCTGCAGGTACACCATCGTCAGGATCAGGTTCGCGAAGAACAGCAGCAGGAACGTGATGACGACGGTCTGGTTGACGGCTTCACCGACGCCCTTCGGGCCGGCCCCGGGATTCAGTCCCTTGTAGGCGGCGACGACTCCGGCGATGAGACCGAAGACGGCCGCCTTGAGTTCGGCGACGTACAGGTCGGGCAACTGGGCGAGCGCCGAGAACGACGCCAGATACGCACCCGGGGTTCCTCCCTGCAGGATGACGTTGAAGAAGTAGCCGCCGGCGATGCCGACGACCGAGACGAGTCCGTTGAGCAGCAGCGCCACCAGGATCATCGCCAGGACACGCGGGACGACGAGCCGCTGGACCGGATCGATGCCCAGCACCCTCATGGCGTCGATCTCCTCGCGGATCGTCCGCGAGCCGAGGTCGGCGGTGACGGCGGATCCGGCCGCGCCGGCGATCAGCAGGGCGGTCACGATCGGACTGCCCTGCTGGATCACCGCGAGCACGCTGGCGGCACCGGTGAACGATTCGGCGCCGAGCTGCTTGATGAGCGAGCCGGTCTGAAGGGACACGACGGCCCCGAACGGAATGGCGACCAGCGCGGTCGGCAGGATCGTGACGCTCGCGATGAACCACGCCTGCTCGATGAATTCCCGGAACTGGAACGGGCGACGGAAGGTGTTCCGCACGACGTCGACGAACAGTTCGACGATGTTCCCGGCTTGAGTGAGCGCACCGTGTACCGGACGCACCAGCGAACTACTGCCGACCCCCATCTGGTCTCCTACTTCTGGCCGTACTGCTGATCGAATTCCTCGCGATAGACGGGGATCACCTGCGTGTCGTCGTCACGGCCGTCGTAGCCCGCAGGTACCGCTGCCGCGACGTGGGCGGCTTCTTCCTGGTCGTAGCTCTCGAGGATGGCGGCCTGAGCGCTCTCCGGGAGGGTGTGCAGGATCTGCCGCACCCGCTCGTGACGGCGCGCCACGGCCTTGCGTTCGGGCATGCCCGGGGTGGCCTGCATCTGCGGCACGATGCCCTCGACGTCGTCGACACCACCGGCATGATGCCCGGCGTCGACGAGCGCCTGCTCGTGCGCCATCTGCGCCTCGTCCTTCTCCTCCGACATCCCGATCGGACCGATCATCGTGCCGTTGAGGAACTGCTTGACCACCGGCTCGTCCGAGGTCAGCAGTACCTCGCGCGGACCGAACATCACCAGTTCGCGACGGAACAGCATGCCGATGTTGTCCGGCACCGTGCGCGCCAGGTTGATGTTGTGCGAGACGATCAGGATCGTCGCGTCGATCTCGGCGTTGATGTCGATCAACGTCTGCGAGATGTACGTCGTGCGCACCGGGTCCAGACCGGAGTCCGGCTCGTCGACCAGGATGATCTGCGGATCGAGCACCAGCGCCCGCGCCAGACCGGCGCGCTTGCGCATACCGCCGGAGATCTCACCGGGCAGCTTGTCCTCGGCACCGAGCAGACCGACCAGCTCGAGCTTGTCCATCACGATCTTGCGGATGTCGGACTCGGACTTCTTGGTGTGCTCGCGCAGCGGGAACGCCACGTTGTCGTACAGATTCATCGACCCGAACAGCGCGCCGTCCTGGAACAGCACCCCGAACAGCTTGCGGATCTCGTAGAGCTCCTTGCTCGAGCACTGCAGGATGTCCGTGCCGTCGATGACGATCGATCCCTGCTCCGGACGGAGCAGGCCGATCAGCGACTTCAGGAACACCGACTTACCCGTACCGGACGGGCCCAGCAGCGCGCTGACCTCACCCGCGGGCAGCGTCAGCGTGACGTCCTGCCAGATCCTCTGTGAGCCGAACGACTTGGTGAGTCCTTCGACCGCTACCTCAACTCCCACCGTGTTACCTCCACACCTCTCCGACACCATCCCCACCTGTGGGTCGCGTCACTCTATCGCATCGGAGTGGTACCTGTGACACTGGATACTACCCAAGAGTAAGAAAGGTGGTCAACGCGCGCTGCATACCCTGACTTATGTTGTGACCTGCACTGATGCGACGCACGTCACTCGGTTCGTCGTCAACATATCCCCGTGCGTTCGATCCCGCAGGCCAACCCGCCGGACTGCCGGAAAACACGAACAGGGCCGTTTCCCGCGGACCTTGCGGTCCATGGGAAACGGCCCTGTTCACACTCGAACGCCGGTCACCCGGCGAGCAGCGCAGGAACAGCCGTCTTACTTGACGGTGACCTTGGCGCCGGCCTCCTCGAGCTTCGCCTTGGCAGCGTCGGCAGCGTCCTTGGCGACCTTCTCCAGGATCGGCTTCGGAGCACCCTCGACGAGGTCCTTGGCTTCCTTCAGGCCCAGGCCGGAGACGATCTCGCGGACGACCTTGATGACCTGGATCTTCTTGTCGCCGGCACCCTCGAGGATGACGTCGAACTCGTCCTGCTCGGACTCGGCCTCGGCAGCGGCGGCCGGAGCGCCGGCAGCGGCAACGGCGACCGGAGCAGCAGCGGTGACCTCGAAGGTCTCCTCGAATGCCTTCACGAACTCCGAGAGCTCGAGCAGGGTCAGTTCCTTGAACGCGTCGAGCAGCTCTTCGGTGGTGAGCTTCGCCATGATGGCGGTCCTTCCTGTAAGTCCCTCGTCGCTGATCCGCGACCGTGGGATGGTGCGTGCCGGAGCACGCGTGGATGTGTCAGTGATTCGCGGTGACGCGGATCAGCTTCAGGCGGCCTCTTCGGCCTTCTTCTCCTGCAGGGCGGCCGCCAGGCGAGCCACCTGCGAAGCAGGAGCGTTGAACAGGCCTGCGGCCTTTGCCAGGTTGCCCTTCATCGCGCCTGCGAGCTTGGCCAACAGCACCTCGCGGGACTCGAGGTCCGCGATCTTGTTGACCTCGTCCACGGACAGCACAGCGCCGTCCATGTACCCGCCCTTGACGACGAGTGCCTTGTTGTCCTTCGCGAAGTTCTTCAGAGCTTTCGCGGCGTCGACGGGCTCACCGGCGATGAAAGCGATCGCGGTGGGTCCGACGAACAGATCGTCAAGGCCCTCGACGCCTGCCTCAGCGGCAGCACGCTTGACGAGGGTGTTCTTGGCGACGGAGTAGGTGGCACCCTCTCCGAGAGCGCGTCGCAGCTGGGTAAGACTTCCGACCGACAGACCGCGGTACTCCGTGATCACGGCGGCCGTCGAGTTCTTGAACTGCTCGGTGATCTCCGCAACCGCGGAAACCTTCTCGGGCTTTGCCATACTTCGCCTCCTCTCAGTAACAGTCGTTTTCCCGTCCGTCCCGTGCGGGACGTCCCACTTACGAAAACCGCACGGGCCGGAAACGACGAACGCCCCGGTGCAGGGCACACGGGGCGCAGAAGGAGAAGGCTCACACGATTCGCGCGTCGCCGCGCGAGATGTCCACATCTCCCCTTACCTCGTTCACCTGCGTGGGCCGCCGGACAGTTTCCGGACCTTCAACCGAATCCGCACGCGGACCCGGTGACCAACGGTCTTGGGTAGAACATGATCGGGGTGAAGATCGGCACAATGCCGAACTACGCAGGAAAGAGTACCGGACTCGGTCCCGTGAATGCAAAACGGGCCCGGGACGGAGTCCCTGCGATGCGAACGGCCCCTCCCCTGCAATGCGAACGGCCGGCCCGGACGCGAGGTCCGGGCCGGCCGTTCGTGCTTCGAGAGCGTGGTGTCGACCTTACTGGTCGGCGTCCTCGAGGAGGTTACGCGTACGCGCCGGATCCACCGGGATGCCCGGTCCGGTGGTCGTCGCGATGGTGACCTTCTTGAGGTAGCGGCCCTTCGCGGAGGACGGCTTGGCACGCAGGACCTCGTCCAGCGCAGCAGCGTAGTTCTCCACCAGCTTGGCGTCGTCGAACGAGGCCTTGCCGATCACGAAGTGCAGGTTCGCGTTCTTGTCGACGCGGAAGTTGATCTTGCCGCCCTTGATGTCGGTGACAGCCTTCGCGACATCCGGGGTGACCGTGCCCGTCTTCGGGTTCGGCATCAGACCACGCGGGCCGAGGACACGCGCGATGCGGCCGACCTTGGCCATCTGGTCCGGGGTGGCGATCGCGGCGTCGAAATCGAGCCAGCCGCCCTGGATCCGCTCGATCAGGTCCTCGGCACCGACGACATCGGCGCCGGCGGCCTCGGCCTCGGCGGCCTTCTCGCCGACCGCGAACACGATGACGCGGGCGGTCTTACCCGTGCCGTGCGGCAGGTTGACCGTGCCGCGGACCATCTGGTCGGCCTTGCGGGGGTCCACACCGAGACGCATCGCGACCTCGACGGTGGCGTCGTAGTTCTTCGACGACGTCTCCTTGGCCAGCTTCGCAGCCGCGAGCGGGCTGTAGAGGGCGGAGGCGTCGATCTTCTCAGCGGCGGCGAGGTACGCCTTGCTGCGCTTTGCCATGTTCTGTCCTAACTTCTCACCGTACGGTGAATGGTTCGGTCGTGGTAGCGGGCCTGGCAGGCCCTCCCACGGGTTCCTGCTGTGGGCGTCAGCCCTCGACCGTGATGCCCATCGAGCGCGCGGTGCCGGCGATGATCTTCGCGGCCGCCTCGATGTCGTTGGCGTTCAGGTCTTCCTGCTTGGTCTTGGCGATCTCGCGCACCTGGTCCATGGTGACCTTGGCGACCTTGGTCTTGTGCGGCTCGCCGGAGCCCTTCTGCACACCCGCAGCCTTGAGCAGCAGCTTCGCCGCCGGCGGGGTCTTCAGCTTGAAGTCGAACGTACGGTCCTCGTAGACCGTGATCTCGACCGGCACGACGTTGCCGCGCTGCGACTCGGTCGCGGCGTTGTAGGCCTTGCAGAACTCCATGATGTTGACGCCGTGCTGGCCCAGCGCGGGGCCGACCGGCGGCGCCGGGTTGGCCTGACCGGCCTGGATCTGGAGCTTGATGAGCCCGGCAATCTTCTTCTTCTTCGGGGGCATCTCTATTCCTAGTTTCTTGCTCGGTGTGGTTCTTGCGTACTGCTACTGCAAGTTTGGAGGGGTCGGTTCCCGGAGCCGCTCAGATCTTGGAGACCTGGTTGAACGACAGTTCCACGGGTGTCTCGCGACCGAAGATCGACACCAGGACCTTGAGCTTCTGCTGCTCGGCGTTGACCTCGCTGATGGAGGCGGGCAGCGTCGCGAACGGTCCGTCCATCACGGTCACGGATTCGCCGACCTCGAAGTCCACCTCGATCGTGGGCTTGGCGGCGGCCGCGGTGGCCTCGCCGGTCGCAGCCGCACCGGCGGCCGGCTTCTTCTTCGCCTGCTGCGGCAGCAGGAACTTGACGACCTCCTTGATCGTCAGCGGCGACGGACGCGAGGTCGCGCCGACGAAGCCGGTGACGCCGGGGGTGTTGCGCACCGCGCCCCACGACTCGTCGTTCAGTTCCATGCGCACCAGGATGTAGCCGGGCAGCACCTTGCGGTTGACCTGCTTGCGCTGGCCGTTCTTGATCTCGGTGACCTCTTCCGTCGGCACCTCGACCTGGAAGATGTACTCGGCGAGGTCCAGGTTCTGCACGCGGGTCTCGAGGTTGGCCTTCACCTTGTTCTCGTAGCCCGCGTACGAATGCACGACGTACCAGTCGCCGGGCTCGAGGCGCAGCTGCTTCTCGAGAGCCTCGGCGGGATCCACCTCGGCCTCGGCTTCGGCCGCTTCTTCGACGGTCTCGATGCCCGCCTCTGCCGACTCCTCGGCCGCTTCCGCGGTCGCGGTGTCGTCGACAAAGACCTCGTCCGAAACGCTCTCCTCGGCCGAAGGCTCGTATGAGTCGTTCTCGGGGGTGCTCACCGGGGCACTTTCCTCTCGTCGATCACAATTCGCCGGCACGCGTACGCGCTAGCCGAACAACCAGCTGACGCCCTTCACGAACGCCAGATCAATTCCAAAGATGAATGCGGTCATGACCGTCACGAAGACCACGACGACCGTCGTGTAGGTGACGAGCTGCTTGCGATTGGGCCAGATGACCTTACGCAGCTCGGCGATGACCTCGCGGAAGAAGCGCCGCAGACGCTTGAAGATGTTCTCGGGCTTCTTCGTGCCGGATTTTCCGGACTTTCCGGCGGGGGCCTTCGTGGCGACCGCGGTTGCCGAACGTCCCGACCCGGCGGCAGCGCGCGGGGAATCGGGGGAACGTCGACCGGAACGCTTGCCGCTCGGCCGGGAGGACGGAGAGGAAACGCCGGGGGTTGCGTCGGTTGCAGTCCGGCCGTCGCGGGGATCGGAGATCCCGGCGGTGTTGCCGTCGCGCGTACCGCGCTCCTCGCTCACATCGTTCCTCTCGGTCGCTGGCCGTCCGGGTGCAGGGGCGACAGGACTTGAACCTGCAACCTGCGGTTTTGGAGACCGCTGCTCTGCCAGTTGAGCTACGCCCCTTTGGTCGACCTCACCGGAGAACCGGCGTCTTCGGTCGACCTATCCGTGACCACATGACACGCGCGCCACCCAATCGGTCTTTACAAGCACCGAAGAGCAGCGCGCTGCGCTATGCGATCCCAGAAGCCTTAGTGTACTTCATAGCCCCGGAACAAACCCAATCCGCCCGGCACTCAGGCCAGACGAACCGTTGCGGTGGCCCGTCCGAAGATCTTACGCCCCTCGGACTTGGCCACGATCGCGACCACTGCTGTCTTGCTGGTCTCGTCCACCGACCGGATCTTGCCGGTGAACTCCACCTCGGCGGCCTTGTCGGCCTCCACGTAGACCGGGCTGGTGAAACGGACGTTGTATTCCGTTACCGCACCCGGATCTCCGAGCCACTCCGTCACGAAGCCGGCCGCGATGCCCATGGAGAGCATGCCGTGACCGACGACGCCGCGCAACCCGGCGAGTTCTGCAACCTTGTCGCTCCAGTGGATCGGGTTGGGATCACCCGATACACCCGCGTAGTTGACGAGGTTGCCGCGGGTCAGCGTGACGACCCGCGGGGGCAGCTCGTCTCCGACCGAAACGTCCTCGAACCTACGAAGCGACATGCATCATCACATCCTTGACCGCGTGGGCGATATTAGCGTCCACCTCGCCGCCGGTGCGACCGACCAGCGTCGTCCATGTGGTCAGCACGAGGTTGTCGTGCTGGTCCGTGATGATGTTCTTGGTGGTGATGATGTCACTGCCGGCAGCCTGACGGAAATCGTCGAGGTGCACATCGCAGAACAGTCGGTCACCGACCTGGATCGGGCGATGGAACACGATCCGTTGATCGGTCTGCATGATCTGGCTCAAGTCGTAGCCGACGACGATCTCTTCGAACAACTTGCGCTGGGCGATCATGCCGATGATCGAGACGAAGGTCAGCGGCGCGATGAGGCCGTCGTAACCGAGGCCCTTCGCTGCTTCCTCGTCGTAGTGTGCCGGATTGGGATCCAGCACGGCGCGTGCATACTCGCGCACCTTCTCCCGGCCGACCTCGTAGAAGTCCTCGACCCGGTAGTGGTGACCGACCATGGACGCAGCGTGAGCCGCGACATCGAACGGGATCCCGGCCTGTTCGGTCACGTCCACGATGTTCTCTTCACTCACCAGTGTGTCCGTCATACGAAAAACCCCCCGCAAATCCACCCTGACGTCTGTGACGTGGGCAGTTCTGCGGAGAGCTCACGCGTCGACGTCGACCTGTTGACTACTTCGACTCGCGGTGCGCCTGGTGGCTGCCGCAGTTCGGGCAGAACTTCTTCAGTTCCAGCCGGTCGGGGTCGTTGCGACGGTTCTTCTTGGTGATGTAGTTGCGGTGCTTGCACACCTCGCAGGCCAGAGTGATCTTCGGCCGAACGTCAGTTGAGGAGGCCACGGGATGCCTTCTTTCGCGTAAATCCGATCTTCGTCAGATCAGGGTGGTTCATTCTACTTTGGTAGCGGTGACCGGACTTGAACCGGCGACGCAACGATTATGAGTCGTTTGCTCTACCAACTGAGCTACACCGCCTCGGTGTCGAGTGTCGCGCGAAATAGGGCGGCACCACAATCCAGCGAGCCCCCTGACGGAATCGAACCGTCGACCTTTTCCTTACCATGGAAACGCTCTGCCGACTGAGCTAAGGGGGCGTGGCCGCCGTTCGCATCTCTGCTCCCTGCGGCCTCCAAAAGATTACACACACTCGCCCGCAGTACAAAATCAGCAGGTCAGAGCGCATAAATCGGGCATTCGAGCGCCCTGTCCGATGTGTCCGTACGGAAGTCTCGTGCGTCCGTCCGGCAGCACGGAGCGCCGGCTGCACCGCCCTCCCCACCACCGTGCTCATCACCGGGCGGCGACCCTGGATCCGGGCGGCCCCGGACCGCCGGCACCCGATCGCCGTCCTCGATGCACCCCGGCGCGGGCCGGAGACGTAGCGAGCGGGGACGCAGCAGGCGGGATGCGAGAGTCGGGGCGACGCCACCGGCTGGGAGTACGGAAACGA
>NZ_JBMBTE010000046.1:0-40746 GCF_048897285.1 Rhodococcus sp. O3 | reverse complement strand
GCCCGCCACTGCCGCTCGGTACAGCCCGTGTCCGGGCGGTCAGCGCAGCCCGGTGCCCCGGGCGAGAGCGGTCTGCACGAGGATCGAGACGAGCTCGCCGTAGCCGATGCCCGCCGCCTCCCACATCCGCGGGTACATCGAGATCGACGTGAATCCGGGCATGGTGTTGATCTCGTTGATCACCGGTCCGTTGTCGGTCACGAAGAAGTCGACGCGCGACAGCCCCTGGCAGTCGAGTGCCCGGAACGCGCGGACCGCGAGTGCCCGCAGTTTCTCGCTGACGTCGTCGTCGAGTTTCGCGGGCACGTCGAACTCGCACACGTCGTCGAGGTACTTGGTGTCGAAGTCGTAGAAAGCCTCGTGGTTGCCGGAACTGTCCGGCATGCGGATCTCGGCGACCACGCTGGCCCGCACGTCACCGTCCGGGAATTCGAGCACGCCGCACTCGACCTCGCGCCCGACGATCGCGGATTCGACGATGACCTTCGGATCGTGCCGGCGCGCCTTCTCGAGTGCCGCGTCGAACGACTCCCAGTCGGCGACCCGGCTGATGCCGATGGACGAGCCGCCGCGGGCGGGCTTGACGAACACCGGCAGACCCAGCTGCTCCTTCTGCTCCTCGGTGAGCGAATCGACTCCCGGGCGCAGCACGATCTGGAAACCGACCGGCAGCCCCTCGGCGGCCAGCAGCTTCTTGGTGAATTCCTTGTCCATGCCCGCGGCACTGGCGAGCACACCCGGACCGACGTACGGGATGCCCGCGAGCTCGAGCAATCCCTGGATCGTGCCGTCCTCCCCGTAGGCGCCGTGCAGCACCGGGAACACCACGTCGACCGACGCGAGGACCTTGCCGAACTCCCCTTCGTCGAGTGCGACGATGTCGCCGCTGCGGGTCGGGTCGGCGGTGAGCACGAGGGCCGACCCGTCCGCCGCGACCGTCGGCAGTTCGCGCCCGGCCTTCGCGAGGCGGGCGGGATCGGAGTCGCCGAGCACCCACGCGCCGTCGGTGGTGATCCCGATCGGCACGACCTCGTACAGTTCCGGATCGAGGTTGCTCAGGATGCTGCCTGCGGAAACGCAGGAGACGGAATGTTCGTTGCTGCGGCCGCCGAACACGACAGCCACCCGGGTGCGGGGATTGCTCACGTACAAACCGTACCGGCACGGGTCCCGGTCGCCATACCCGAGTAGGGCTCCTTCCTCGCCGGAGATGCGCTCGTCACACCACCCGGAGAGCCGCGTCGATGTCGGCGAGAAGGTCCTCGGCATCCTCGATGCCGCACGAGAGCCGGACGAATCCGGCGGGCACGCGGTCGCCCCAGCGGGCGCGCCGGTCGGCCGTGGTGTGGATCCCGCCGAAACTCGTCGCCGCTCCGACCAGCTCGGAGGCCGCGACGAACCGGTGGAAGGCGTGCTCGTCGGCAAGCCGGAACGTCAACAGCGGACCGAACCTGCTCATCTGCGCGGCGGCGACCGGATGGGCGGGATCGTCCGGCAGCCCCGGATAGCGCACCCCCTCGACGGCGGGATGCGATCGCAGCATCCGCGCGACCGCGAGGGCGTTGGCGCACTGCCGCTCGAACCGCAGGCCCGCGGTCCCGAGGCTGCGATGCGCCAGCCACGTCTCGAACGGTCCGAGGACGGTTCCGGAGAACAACCGCTCCCAGTCGATGCGCGGCAGTAACGCGGAGTCGGCGACGGCGAGGTATCCGAACAACAGGTCGCTGTGGCCGCTGAGCGATTTGGTGCCGCTCGCGACGACGGCGTCCGCGCCGAGCGCCAGCGGCTGCTGGCCGAGCGGGGTGGCCGTGGTGTTGTCGACGAGCAGCAGTGCGTCGCACATGTGGCACACGGTTGCGATCGCGCGCAGGTCCACGGTGTCGAGGCCGGGATTCGACGGTGTCTCGACCAGCACGACGGAATTGTCGGGAGCGGTCACCAGAACGTCCGTCAGAGTGCCGTCGCCGAACTCCGCGCAGGACAGTTCGACGACGGTCACCCCGTGCGGCGCCAGGAACTCCTGGGCGTACGCGCGGACCTGGTAGTAGCCGTCGGACGGAACGACGACGGTGCCGCCCGGTTGCGCCAGCGACCGCAACGCGACGGTGACAGCGGACATTCCGGACCCGACGACGCGCGCCGCGGCCGCGCCTTCCAGCTCCGCGAGCGCCGATTCGAGTGCCCTCCAACCGGGATTCGATGCGCGTGCGTAGCTGTCCAGCGCCGGATCCTCGTCGGGGCCGAGTTGATAGGGCGCCGCGAACACCGGCCCCGGCTGCAGCGGTGCACCCGGTTCATGTTCTGCCGCAACTGCTTTCACACAACGCGTCGAATCGCCCCGCGGTCGCTGATCACGCGCCACGGCCGGCTCACTCCGGCTTGGTGCGACGGCCGAGCAACCGGCCGATCGCTTCGGGTACCGACAGTCCCTCGTAGCAGACCTGGTGCACCGCGTCGGTCAACGGCATCTCGACGTCGTAGTTGGCCGCAAGCGCACGCACAGACGTGCACGACTTGACGCCTTCGGCGACCTGACCGTGCGTGGCCTCCTGGGCACTCTCGAGCGAACCGCCCTGCCCGAGACGTTCACCGAACGACCGGTTCCGCGACAGCGGCGAGGTGCACGTGGCCACGAGATCCCCGACGCCGGCGAGACCGGCGAGCGTCGCCGGCTTGGCGCCGAGTGCCGTGCCGAGCCGGGTGACCTCGGCGAGGCCGCGCGTGATGATCGTCGCAATCGTGTTGTCGCCCAGACCCACACCGGCAGCCATCCCGCACGCCAGTGCAATGACGTTCTTGCAGGCCCCGCCGACCTCGCAGCCGATCACGTCGGAGTTCGTATAAGGGCGGAAATAGCCTGTGGCACAGGACTTTTGGATCTGCATGGCGCGCCCCGAATCGGTGCAGGCGATCACGGTCGCGGCGGGCTGGCCTTCGGCGATCTCGCGGGCGAGATTCGGCCCGGACAGTACCGCGATGCGGCTCTCTTCGGCGCCGGTCACCTGCGCGATCACCTGACTCATCCGCAGCAGCGTGCCCTGCTCGATCCCCTTGGCGAGACTGACGAGCGTGACATTCGGGCCGATGTCGTCCCGCCAGTGCTCCAGGTTCTCGCGCAACGACTGCGACGGCACCGCGAGGACCACGAAATCGGCACCCGCGAGGGCGAGCCGGTGATCCGATGTCGCGCGCAGCGATTCGGGCAGCGTGACACCCGGCAGGTATCCGGGATTCTCGTGCCGCGTCTCGATCGACTCGGCGACCTCCGCACGGCGCGACCAGATCGTCACATCGGTTCCGGCGTCGGCCAGCACCTTCGCGAACGCCGTCCCCCACGAGCCCGCCCCCAACACCGTCGCCTTGCTCACGCAGTCCCCTTTGCTCGTATCACCACCACCGGCCGATCACCGACCACTCGTCGACCCGGCCACTCGTCGTCACAGTATTGCGTCGTCACAGTATTGCCCAGGCGATCGTCGCGAGCTGCGCGAACACCCGCGCCCGGGGACGCACGACGGGACACCGAACCGCGCCGGCTTCCCCCGGCTGGCAGAATCGGCAGCCATGACCGCCCCGCACGTGCTGATCCCCGTCAAGGCCCTCGGCCTGGCGAAGACGCGGCTGGCGCGGGTCTACACCCCCGGCGAGCGCGCCGATCTGGCGCTGGCGATGTTCGAGGACACGCTGGACGCGGCACTGCAGCTCGAGGACGTCACGGTCACCGTCGTCACCGGCGATCCGGACGTCGCCCGGGCCGCGAGAGCGCGCGGCGCCCACGTCCTGGCGGATCCTCCCGACAGCGGAACGGAACCGCTCAACGCGGCACTGTCGTATGCCGCGGGGCAGATCCGGACGTCGACGCCGGAGGCGACGCTCGTCGCGCTGCAGGCGGATCTTCCGGCCGTGCACCCGAGCGAACTCGCCGAGGCGCTCGCGCACGCGCGGCGGGTCGGCCGGGCGGTGGTCGTGGACCACACCGGGGCCGGCACCTCTGTGCTCGTGCACTGTTTCCCCGATCGGCCGTTCGAGCCGCGGTTCGGATCGGATTCCGCCGCCCGCCACATCGCATCCGGCGCCCGCGCGCTCGAGGGCGATTGGCCCGGGCTCCGGCTCGATGTCGACACCGGAGCCGATCTCGAGGCGGCCGTGGCGCTGGGTGTCGGGCCCGCGACCACCGCGACGCTCGACCGGATCGGGCTTCCGCTCGGCTCCCTGCGTTAACCGGTTCCTGCCACAATGAATCCGTGAACAACGGTGACAGCACAGATCGACGGTCCGACCCCGATTCTTCCGAGCGCTCCGTACCGAACAGCGTCGCGACCGCGACGACGTCGCGGATCGGTTCCGCCCCGGCAGCGCCGCCCGCTGCCGCTGCGCTGCCGGCGCTCGCCGACGGCCTTCCCGAAGGCCGGTATCTCAACCGCGAACTGAGCTGGGTCGATTTCAATGCGCGAGTTCTCGCACTCGCCGAGGACACGTCGCTGCCGCTGCTCGAACGCGCCAAGTTCCTCGCGATCTTCGCGTCGAATCTCGACGAGTTCTACATGGTGCGTGTCGCAGGCCTGAAGCGCCGCGCGGAAACCGGCCTGGCGGTACGGTCCGCGGACGGACTGTCTCCGCGCGCCCAGCTCGCGCTGATCGCCTCGTCCACGCGCGAACTCGCCAACCGGCACTCCCGGGTGTTCCTCGACATGGTCCAGCCCGATCTCGCAACCGAAGGCATCTCGATCATCCGGTGGTCCGAGCTGTCGGACGACGAGAAGGTACGTCTGACCGACTATTTCGCGGAGCAGGTGTTCCCGGTTCTGACCCCGCTCGCCGTCGATCCCGCGCACCCGTTCCCCTACATCAGCGGGCTGAGCCTCAATCTCGCCGTGACAGTGAAGGATCTGAAGTCCGCGGGTGAGCACTTCGCGCGCGTGAAGGTTCCGGACAACGTCGACCGGTTCGTCCGGGTCGACCGGCCCGGCAGCTCCGAGGGTATCCCCGCTTTCCTGCCTCTCGAAGAATTGATCGCCGCGCACCTGCACGTGTTGTTCCCCGGCATGGAGATCGTCGAGCACCACGCGTTCCGCGTCACCCGCAACGCCGATTTCGAGGTCGAGGAGGACCGCGACGAGGATCTGCTGCAGGCCCTCGAACGCGAACTGGCACGACGCCGTTTCGGTTCGCCGGTGCGGCTCGAGGTCTCCGACGACATGACCGAGCACATGCTCGACCTGCTGTTGCGCGAACTCGATGTCGACCCCGCCGACGTCGTGCAATTGCCGGGCCTGCTCGACCTGTCGAGCCTGTGGCAGGTCTACTCCGTCGACCGGCCGGACCTGAAGGACGCACCCTTCGTCCCGGCGACGCACCCGGCGTTCGGTGAGCGCGAGACCCCCAAGAGCGTGTTCTCCACGCTCCGGGAAGGCGATGTACTCGTGCACCATCCGTACGATTCGTTCTCCACCAGTGTGCAGCGCTTCATCGAGCAGGCAGCCGCGGACAGCCAGGTTCTCGCCATCAAGCAGACCCTCTACCGCACCTCGGGCGACTCCCCCATCGTCAATGCGCTCATCGCGGCCGCCGAGGCCGGCAAGCAGGTTGTGGCGCTCGTCGAGATCAAGGCGCGGTTCGACGAGCAGGCGAACATCAAGTGGGCGCGCAAGCTCGAACAGGCCGGTGTGCACGTGGTGTACGGCCTCGTCGGTCTCAAGACGCACTGCAAGACGTGTCTGGTGGTGCGGCGCGAAGGTTCGACGATCCGCCGCTACTGCCACATCGGAACGGGCAACTACAACCCGAAGACCGCGCGCCTGTACGAGGATGTGGGTCTGCTGACCTCCGATCCCGAGATCGGCTCGGACCTCACCGATCTGTTCAACACACTCACCGGGTACTCCCGGAAGGCGAAGTACCGCAACCTGCTGGTCGCTCCGCACGGGGTGCGGGCCGGCATCATCGAGCGCATCGACCGCGAGATCGAGCTCGCCGCCAGGACGAGCGCAGCGACGGGAGATGCCGCCGGAGGCACCACGGGAATCCGCTTGAAGGCGAATGCTCTGGTCGACGAGCAGGTCATCGACGCGCTGTATCGGGCGTCCCGCGCCGGGGTTCCGGTCGAGATCGTGGTGCGCGGTATCTGCGCGCTCAAACCGGGTGTCCCGGGTCTGAGCGAGAACATCACCGTGCGGTCCATTCTGGGTCGTTTCCTCGAGCATTCGCGGATACTGCACTTCCGCGGCGCCGACGAATTCTGGATCGGCAGCGCGGACATGATGCACCGCAATCTCGATCGCCGCGTCGAAGTGATGGTGCAGGTGAAGGATTCGCGGCTGACCAAGCAGCTGGGTTCGATCTTCGATTCCGCCCTGGACCCTGCCACGCGATGCTGGACCCTGGAAAGCGACGGCACCTGGTCGGCATCGCCGGCGCCGGGCACCGCCGCTCGTGACCACCAGGTCGAGCTCATGCGCAGCCGGTCGTGAGTGTCGGAAGGACTTCGGTGACTTCCCCCCGGAAACCGGTGAATTCCGACAAACCCGTGAAGGCGAACATCTTCGCCGCGGGCGCCGTGCTCTGGCGACCGAACCCGGCCGATCCGGCGCGGGTCGAGGTCGCGCTCGTCCACCGACCCCGCTACGACGACTGGAGCTTCCCGAAGGGCAAGCTCGATCCCGGTGAGACGGCGGTCGTCGCGGCGGTCCGCGAGATCGAGGAGGAGACCGGATTCCGGGCACAGCTCGGCCGGCATCTCGGCAAGATCACGTATCCCGTTCCGGGACACCGCAAACTCAAACGGGTCGACTATTGGGCGGCGCGTGCGGTCCGCGGCGAGTTCGTGCCGAACCACGAGGTCGACGAGTTGCGCTGGGAGGACCCGGACACCGCGTTCGACCAGCTGTCGTACCCGATGGATCGCACGGTGCTGCGCCGATTCCGGGCCCTGCCGGTGGATACGAAGACCGTTCTGATCGTGCGGCACGCCAAGGCCGGCAGCCGCAAACAGCATCGCGGTGACGACCGGCTGCGGCCGCTCGACTCGGTGGGCAAGGCCCAGGCCGAGGCACTCGTCGCACAGCTGCGCGCGTTCGGTGCGGACAGCATCACGGCCGCAGACCGTGTGCGCTGCATCCAGACGGTGGAGCCGCTCGCCGAACAGCTGGGCGTCGACATCGCGATCGAACCGTCGCTCAACGAGGAAGACTACGCAGCCGATCCGCAGCTGGGCCGCAAACGCACGCTGGAGATCGCCCGGCGCGGCGGTTCACCGGTGATCTGCAGTCAGGGCAAGGTGATTCCGGACCTCATCCGGTGGTGGGCTGAACGGGACGGCGTCACCGTGCCCGCGACCCGCAATCGCAAGGGCAGCACGTGGGTGCTGTCGCTGCACGGGGACCGGGTCGTCGCGATCGACCACATCGAGAGCGCTCTGCCCGCCCCGCCCCGATAGACGGGTGCCCGAATGCACTTCGGCGGTCACCGGAACGGATCCGGTGACCGCCGAAACGGTTGCGCTCAGCGGATGCGGCCCGAGCGGGCCGCACGCCGATTACTTCTCGGCTGCGCCTTACTTCTTGGCTGCGCCCCGGCGGGCCGTGGTCTTCTTGGCCGCGGTGGTCTTCTTGGCCGCCGTGGTCTTCTTGGCCGCGGTGGTCTTCTTGGCCGCCGTGGTCTTGGCCGGAGCCTTCTTCGCCGCGGTGGTCTTCTTGGCCGCCGTGGTCTTGGCCGGAGCCTTCTTCGCCGCCGTGGTCTTCTTCGCTGCCGCCGTGGTCTTCTTGGCCGCCGTGGTCTTGGCCGGAGCCTTCTTCGCCGCAGCGGTCTTCTTCGCTGCCGCCGTGGTCTTCTTGGCCGCGGTGGTCTTCTTGGCCGCTGCCGCCGTGGTCTTCTTGGCCGCGGTGGTCTTCTTCGCAGCGGTCTTCTTCGCGGCAGCCTTCTTCACCGGAGCAGCCACACCGCGCTTGACGGCGGGACCGGACGCGGGAAGCTTCTGAGTGCCGGCGATGACCGCCTTGAACTGAGCGCCCGGCCGGAACGCCGGCACGGACGTCGGCTTGACCTTGACGGTCTCACCGGTGCGCGGGTTACGGGCGACACGAGCGGCGCGGCGACGCTGCTCGAAGACACCGAAACCGGTGATGGTGACGCTGTTCCCGGCATGCACGGCGCGCACGATCGCATCGACGATGTGCTCGACGGCTGCCGTTGCCGTACGCCTGTCCGAACCGAGCTTCTCGGTCAGAACGTCGATCAGCTCTGCCTTGTTCATTGATTTCCTCCGCACATCACGGTCCACCGTCAGACCGACTTGTAGTCCACGGTAGACCCGCAAACGGGCAAGAGTCTATGTGCCACGCCAATTCTCATGCAAATAGAACGGCGGACCCGGCCGAAGATCACATCGGCCGGGCCCGCCGGGGCAGTGCTGCAAGGACCCTCGATCAGGGGGTCGGGAGGGTCGTCGGTTTCCATGACGGCCTTGCGTTTTCGTACTCGGAAATCGCGTCTACCTGCCGCAATGTCAGTCCGATGTCGTCGAGACCCTCGAGCAGACGCCACCGCGTGTAGTCGTCAATAGCGAACTGCACCACAGTGGTTCCGGCCGTCACGGTCCGCTTCTCGAGATCGACTTCGAGCTCGAGGCCGGGCTGCTGTTCGATGAGCTTCCACAGCAGTTCGACGTCGGCCTGCTCGACCTGAGCGGCGAGCAGGCCCGCCTTTCCGGCGTTGCCGCGGAAGATGTCGGCGAAGCGCGACGAGATCACGACGCGGAACCCGTAATCGGACAAAGCCCACACGGCGTGCTCGCGTGACGACCCGGTACCGAAGTCGGGTCCCGCCACGAGAACCGAGCCACGGTCGAACGGCGGGGTGTTGAGCACGAACGACGGATCGGTGCGCCAGCCGGCGAACAGGCCGTCCTCGAATCCGCTACGGGTGACGCGCTTCAGGTACACCGCCGGGATGATCTGGTCGGTGTCGACGTTCGAGCGGCGCAGCGGAACACCGATGCCCTTGTGAGTAGTAAAGGCTTCCATCGAGAATTCTCCTTCGGTCCCTTGACCTAGTCCAGATCCGCCGGGGCGGAGAGCTTGCCGCGCACCGCGGTCGCCGCCGCGACCGCCGGCGACACGAGATGGGTGCGCCCGCCCTTGCCCTGGCGTCCTTCGAAGTTGCGGTTCGACGTCGACGCCGAACGTTCGCCCGGCGCGAGCTGATCCGGGTTCATACCCAGGCACATCGAGCACCCGGCCTGACGCCATTCGGCGCCCGCCGCAGTGAAGATCTCGCCGAGGCCCTCGGCCTCGGCCTGGGCGCGCACCCGCATCGAACCGGGCACGACGAGCATCCGCACCCCGTCGGCGACCTTGCGTCCCTTGAGAACATCGGCGACGGCGCGCAGGTCCTCGATGCGGCCGTTGGTGCACGAACCGATGAAGACGGTGTCGACGGCGATCTCACGCAGCGGCATGCCGGGCTCGAGATCCATGTAGCGCAGCGCCTTCTCGGCGGCCAGGCGCTCGGTCTCGTCGACGATCTCCTCGGGCACCGGCACGTTCGCGCCGAGCGGGGCACCCTGGCCCGGGTTGGTCCCCCACGTGACGAAGGGGGTCAGCGACGAACCGTCGATGTGGACCTCGGCGTCGAAACCTGCGTCCTCGTCGGTACGCAACGCATCCCACGCGGCGACCGCCGCGTCCCAGTCCGCGCCCTGCGGGGCGTGCGGACGGCCCTTCAGGTACTCGTAGGTGACCTCGTCGGGCGCGATCATGCCGGCGCGGGCGCCCGCCTCGATCGACATGTTGCAGATCGTCATCCGCGCTTCCATCGACAGCTTGCGGATCGCGTCGCCGCGGTATTCGAGGACGTAGCCCTGACCGCCGCCGGTGCCGATCTTCGCGATGACGGCGAGGATCAGGTCCTTGCCCGTGACACCCTCGGGCAGCTCGCCGTCGACGGTGATCGCCATCGTCTTGAACGGGCGCAGCGACAGCGTCTGTGTCGCCATCACGTGCTCGACCTCACTCGTGCCGATACCCATTGCCAGGGCACCGAATGCGCCGTGGGTGGAGGTGTGGCTGTCGCCGCACACCACCGTCATGCCCGGCTGCGTCAGACCGAGCTGCGGGCCGACGACGTGCACGATGCCCTGGTCGATGTCGCCCATCGGGTACAGCCGGACACCGAATTCCTCGCAGTTGCGGCGCAGCGTCTCGACCTGGGTGCGCGAGACCGGATCGGCGATGGGCTTGTCGATGTCGACGGTCGGGACGTTGTGATCCTCGGTCGCGATCGTGAGATCGGGACGCCGCAGCCGGCGTCCGGCGAGCCGCAGGCCGTCGAACGCCTGAGGACTCGTGACCTCGTGCACGAGATGCAGGTCGATGTAGATCAGATCCGGCTGCCGCGCCGAGCCCTCTCCCTCACCGCGCACGACCACGTGCTGATCCCACACCTTCTCCGCCAGAGTTTTTCCAGCCATCTTCTCCACCTGTCGTACGTGACGAACGCGGTTGCCGGTTCTCGGGGCTGTGACCGGGCCGCGTATGGTGCCGTCCCCGCCCGTCGGTACATGGGTTATGCTTCCCAGTATGCGAGACGGAGGTATCGACCTATGAGACAGCATAGCGGCATCGGAGTGTTGGACAAAGCGATGTCCGTGCTGCACGCGGTGGCCGAGCAGCCGTGCAACCTCAACGAACTGTGCAGCCGCACGGGCCTGCCGCGCGCGACCGCGCACCGGCTGGCCGTCGGCCTCGAGATCCACCGGTTGCTCACCCGGGACAGCGACGGCCAGTGGCGTCCCGGACCGGGCCTGGCCGAACTGTCCGCCGGCGCGGGCGATCCGCTCGTGGAGGCCGCCTCCCTCATCCTGCCCCGCCTGCGCGAGATCACCGGGGAGAGCGTGCAGCTGTACCGGAGGGAGGGCACCCAGCGCGTGTGCGTCGCCGCCCTCGAGCCCCCGACGGGCCTGCGCGACACCGTCCTCGTCGGCGCTCGGCTGCCGATGACCGCCGGGTCCGGCGCGAAAGTTCTGCTCGCATGGGCGGATGCCGCCACCCAGCGGGCGATCCTGCCGGACGCGGCGTTCGGTGAACGCGTCCTCGCGGAGGTCCGCCGCCGAGGGTGGGCGCAGAGCGCCGCCGAACGCGAACCGGGCGTCGCCTCGGTGGCCGCACCCGTGCGCGACGCGGCCGGGACGGTCGTCGCGGCGGTCTCCGTGTCCGGCCCCATCGACCGCATGGGACGCAAGCCCGGCGCCCGCTGGGCGTCCGATCTCCTCGCCGCCGCGGAAGCACTCCACAAGCGGCTCTGAAGGATTCCCCCGCCGGTGGTGACATGCGGGCATGACGCATGACACAGTGCTGTCCCATGGGCATCAAACAACGCGCACAGATCACCATGACGGACGACGAAGTCCTCGACTTCCTCGACCGCAGCCGTATCGCCAACATGGCGACGCTCGGGCCGTCGGGCACACCGCATCTCATCGCGATGTGGTACGCGCTGATCGACGGTGAGATCTGGTTCGAGACCAAGGCCAAGTCCCAGAAGACGGTGAACCTGCGGCGCGACAACCGCATCACCGTGCTCGTCGAGGCGGGCGACACCTACGACCAGTTGCGGGGCGTGTCGATCGAGGGCCGCGCGGAGATCACCGACGACCACGACACCCTCTTCGCGGTGTGCCGCAACGTCTGGGAGCGCTACACCGGTCCGTACACCGACGAGATGCTGCCCGCCGTCGAGCGGATGATGCACAAGCGCGTCGCGGTACGTGTGGTGCCGGACCGTATCCGCTCGTGGGATCACCGCAAGCTCGGCATGCCGGCGATGCCCATCGGTGGCACGACGGCCCAGTACCTGTAGGCGCCCGAAAATCCGGCGACAGGGCTGCCGCGTCGCGATAGATTCGTTCGCAGTCCAGACCGGCCGACCGGAGGGAGATGTCATGAGCGACACGTCCAAGGACCGGATCAAGGAGCAGTTCCGGGCAGCGCTCGAGCGCAAGAACAGCCGCGCAGGCCGGGGCACCGCCCATCTCGACGCGGATTCGAAGGCGCACGGTCCGCATGCGACCGCCGACCATCACCGCGAGTTCCGGCGCAAGAGCGGATAGCCGGTGCCGACGACGAGGAAGGCCCTCCGAGCAATGCTCGGAGGGCCTTCGCTGTACCCCCGATGGGATTCGAACCCACGCTACCGCCGTGAGAGGGCGGCGTCCTAGGCCGCTAGACGACGGGGGCCTGGACAATCTTCACTTCTTCAGAGAAGAACACCCATCGATCCGGAGATCGATGGGCAGTTCATGGTACCCCCGATGGGATTCGAACCCACGCTACCGCCGTGAGAGGGCGGCGTCCTAGGCCGCTAGACGACGGGGGCCTGAGAACTTCTTCTCTGGTTGCTTCCCGGAGGAAGCTCAGCCAGCTTAGCTGGCCGAGACGCTGTGGGCAAACCACCGCATCTCAGCTGGGGTACCAGGACTCGAACCTAGAATGGCTGAACCAGAATCAGCTGTGTTGCCAATTACACCATACCCCATTGGTCTGTTCCTTCGGCCTGCCCTGCGGGCGTCTGCGGCCTCCGTTCCGAACCGAGAGAAAGATTAGCACCAACCCCACCACGAACTACAAATCGCCTGGTCAAGAGCATGAATTGCCCGTCGGAGCGGCGTGGAACCATCCCCCGCAGACGGCTCGGCCCGCCACCCTCCGGGTGTGGAGGGTGGCGGGCCGGGCCGGCAGCGGCGGGAAGGTCAGGCGATGCCCGCGCGGGCGGAGCGCAGACGCGCCAGGGTCACGTCCCGGCCCAGCAGTTCCATCGACTCGTACAGCGGCGGGCTGATGTGCGATCCCGAGATGGCGACACGGACCGGCGCGAACGCCTTGCGGGGCTTGAGGCCCAACTCGTCGATGAGAGCGGCCTTGAGCGCCTCCTCGAGGTTGGCGGTCGTCCACTCCCCCACGCCGTCGAGCGCGGCGACGGTCGCGTCGAGCACGGGTGCGGCGTCGGCACCGAGGTTCTTGGCGGCGGACGCCTCGTCCACCGTGAACTCCGACTCGGGGACGAACAGGAACTTCAGCAGGTCCCAGGCGTCGGACAGCACGACGATGCGGGTCTGGACGAGTTCGGCGGCCGCGGAGAACCGCGCGTCGTCGACGTCGGCCGTGATGTGGCCGTGCTCGATCAGGAAGGCCTTCAACCGCGCGGCGAAGTCCGCGGGCTCGAGCAGGCGGATGTGCTCGGCGTTGATCGCGTCGGCCTTCTTCTGGTCGAAGCGAGCGGGGTTCGAGTTGACCTTCGAGACGTCGAACGCGGCGACCATCTCGTCGAGCGAGAACACGTCGCGGTCCTCGGCCAGGCCCCAGCCGAGCAGCGCGAGGTAGTTCAGCAGACCCTCGGGGATGAACCCGCGGTCGCGGTGCAGGAACAGGTTCGATTCGGGGTCGCGCTTGGACAGCTTCTTGTTGCCCTGTCCCATCACGAACGGCAGGTGACCGAACTGCGGGGTGAAATCGGCCACACCGATCCGCTGCAGCGCCTCGTACAGGGCGAGCTGGCGCGGCGTCGACGAGAGCAGGTCCTCGCCGCGCAGCACGTGGGTGATGCGCATCAGCGCGTCGTCGACGGGGTTGACGAGCGTGTACAGCGGGATGCCGTTGCCGCGGGTCAGCGCGAAGTCCGGGACCACACCCGCCTTGAACGTGGTTTCACCGCGCACCAGGTCGTTCCACGTGAGGTCGTGGTCGGGCATGCGCAGCCGCACCACCGGCTTGCGTCCCTCGTCGAGGTAGGCCTGCCGCTGCTCGGGCGTCAGGTCGCGATCGAAGTTGTCGTAGCCGAGCTTGGGGTCGCGGCCGGCGGCCTTGTGCCGCTCCTCGACCTCCTCGGGAGTCGAGAACGACTCGTAGGCCTCACCGGCCTCGACGAGCTTGGCGACGATGTCGAGGTGCAGATCCCGCCGCTGGGACTGCCGGTACGGCTCGTACGGCCCGCCCACCTCCGGCCCCTCGTCCCACTCCAGGCCGAGCCAGCGCAGGGCGTCGAGGATCGCCTGGTACGACTCCTCGGTGTCGCGGGCTGCGTCGGTGTCTTCGATGCGGAACACGAAGGTGCCGCCGTGGTGGCGCGCGAAGGCCCAGTTGAAGAGGGCGGTGCGCACCAGGCCCACGTGCGGGGTTCCGGTCGGGGACGGGCAGAATCGAACGCGTACTTCGCTGCTGGTCATGGCTCACTCTGGTAGAGGGATGAAAAGTCCCTACCAGGCTAGTCCTCCCCGCCGCGGCGGCAGAAGCGAAGTGCGGTTGTCACGCGCCCTTCGCGACGACCGGATTGGTGAGGGTGCCGATCTTCTCGATCGTCACCGACACGGTGTTGCCCGGCTCGATGGGGCCGACACCCTCGGGGGTTCCGGTGAGGATGACGTCACCCGGAAGCAGCGTCATCACGGCGGAAACCCACTCGATGAGCTTCGGAATGTCGTGGATCAGCAACGAGGTTCGGCTGCGCTGACGCTCCTGCCCGTCGACCTCGGCGGAGATCTCGAGGTCGGAGGCGTCGAGGTTCGTCTCGATCCACGGACCGAGCGGGCAGAACGTGTCGTGCCCCTTGGCACGGGCCCACTGGCCGTCCTGCTTCTGGTGGTCGCGAGCGGACACGTCGTTGGCGATGGTGTATCCGAGCACGACGGCGAGTGCCTTCGCGGCGGGCACGTCCTTGCACGGCCGGCCGATGACGACGGCGAGTTCGGCTTCGTGGTGCACGAGCGAGGTGTTGCGCGGGATGACGATCGGGGCGCCGGGGCCGATGATCGAGGTGTTCGGCTTGAGGAAGATCACCGGCTCCTCGGGCACCTCGTTGCCGAATTCCGCGGCGTGCGCAGCATAGTTGCGTCCGACGGCGACGACCTTGCTCGCGAGGATCGGCGCGAGCAGGCGGACGTCGGCGAGCGGCCAGCTACGGCCGGTGAACGTGGGCGTCCCGAAAGGGTGCTCGGCAATCTCTTTCGCGATCGCGGCATCCGACTCACCTTCGATGCTGACGAAGGCGACACCGTCCGGGCTGGCAATTCGACCAAGGCGCATGACGCGCAGTCTATCGGTGTGCCGACACTCACCCGGCGCCCCCGTCGATCCGGGTGTACCGTTTGTTCACTGTTTCATAGTCCGAGATATGTTCCCAGATAGTGAGACACCATGGATGTTGCCGTCGACATCGGCCGGAAACGGTGGCTGATCCTGGCCCTGGGCGTGCTGGCACAGACCGTGCAGGCCACCGTCGTCAACGGCACGGCCTTCCTCATCCCCACCCTCCACACCGAGCACGGCCTGGACCTCGCGCAGGCCGGAACCCTCGCCGGCGCACCGATTCTCGGGGGCGTTCTCACACTCGTCGCGTGGGGAGCGATCGCCGATCGGTTCGGTGAGCGGCACGCCCTCGCCGCGGGTCTCGGCATCGCGTCCGCGGCCACGGCTGCCGCCGCGACGACTACAGCCCCTGGCGCACTGGCGGTTCTGCTCGCGGTCGCGGGGGCGGGCGCGGCCAGCGCGAACGCCGCGAGCGGACGCGTCGTCGTCGGATGGTTCCCACCGGCACAGCGGGGGCTGGCGATGGGCATCCGGCAGATGTCCGTTCCCCTGGGAGTCGCGTTGGCCGCGATGGTGATTCCCCCGCTCGCCCGCGATCACGGAATCGGTTGGGCGCTGGTATTTCCCGCAGTCATGTGCGGCGTGGGAGCGCTCGCGTGCGCGGTCGGGATAGTCGACCCGCCCCGTCCGGATCGGGACGGCGTCGCCGATACGGGCTTACTGGACAATCCCTATCGCGGTTCACGGACACTGGCCCGCATCCACGGGACGTCGATCCTGCTGGTGATCCCCCAGCACATGGTGTGGACCTTTGCACTCCTGTGGCTGGTCACCGACCTGGGCTGGACCGAGACGAGCGCCGGACTGGTGATCACGGCGGCGCAGTTCCTCGGCGCGTTCGGTCGTGTCGCCGTGGGTGTGTGGTCGGACCGGGTGGGTAGCCGGCTGGGACCGCTGCGGATCGTCGCGATGTCCGTCGCAGTGTCGATGGCGGCACTGGCCGCCGCGGCCTGGTTCGCCTCCCCCGTCGCGATCGTGATGCTGCTGGTGGCGTCCGTGACGACCGTCGCACCCAACGGACTGGCGTTCACCGCGGTCGCCGAGCTGGGCGGGCCGTTCTGGGGTGGTCGCGCGCTGGGCATCCAGAACACCGGGCAGTTCATCACCGGCGCGGCTGTCGGCCCCGCCTTCGGAGCGTTGATCGGTGCCGTGGGTTTCCCGGTCGCCTTCGCGATTGCAGCCATCGCACCGCTCGCGGCCGTACCCCTGGTCCCGCGGGACGAATAGCCGCTGGTCCCGCAGGACGAAAAGAGGGTCCCTCCGGCGGCCACCCGCCGGAGGGACCCTGTCTCGGAGCACCGCCGGAAAGCGCTGCCTCAGAGCGCTGCCGCGATCCGATCGCCGACCTCGGTGGTCACGATCGGTCCGGTACCGCGTGCGGCGAGATCGGCCTCGACGGCCGCTTCGATACGGGCCGCGTCGTCCTCACGACCGAGGTGACGCAGCAGCAGGGCCGCCGACAGGATCGCTGCGGTCGGGTCCGCGATTCCCTTGCCGGCGATGTCCGGGGCGCTGCCGTGCACCGGCTCGAACATCGACGGGTTGGTGCCGGAGGCGTCGATGTTGCCGCTGGCAGCCAGGCCGATGCCACCGGTGACCGCACCGGCCAGGTCGGTGATGATGTCGCCGAACAGGTTGTCGGTGACGATGACGTCGAACCGGCCGGGATCGGTGACCATGTAGATCGTCGCGGCGTCGATGTGGCAGTACGCCGTCTCGACCTCCGGGTACTCGGCGCCGACCGTCTCGACCGCGCGGGTCCAGATGGCCCCGGCATTGGAGAGCACGTTCGTCTTGTGGATGAGCGTCAGGTGCTTGCGGCGGCTCTGCGCCAGCTCGAACGCGTAGCGCACGACGCGCTCGGCGCCGAACCAGGTGTTGATCGACACCTCGGTGGCGATCTCGTGCGGGGTGCCGACGCGGATGGCGCCACCGTTGCCGGTGTACGGGCCCTCGGTGCCTTCGCGAACCACGACGAAATCCATCTCCGGGTTACCGGCGAGCGGCGACGCCGTTCCCGGGTACAGCCGCGACGGACGCAGGTTCACGTGGTGGTCGAGGGCGAACCGCATGTTCAGCAGCAGTCCACGCTCCAGGATGCCGGGGGTGACCGACGGGTCACCGATCGCGCCGAGCAGGATCGCGTCGTGTTCGCGGATGGCGGCGAGGTCCGCCTCCGGCAGGAGTTCACCGGTGGCGTTGTACCGGCGAGCGCCGAGGTCGTATTCGGTGGTCTCGAGATCGGGCACGAGTTTCCGCAGCACCTTCAGCGCTTCGGCCGTGACCTCGACACCGATGCCGTCACCGGGGATGACCGCAAGCTTCATGGGATCTACTCACTTCCTTGTGCGACGGTGGCCGCGACCGTGCAGACGGTCGCGGCCACCGGGGGGTGAAGCACGGGATGGATCAGGACAGATCGACCTGCGCGACGCGGGCGTCGAGCTTCTCGACGATCTGCGCGACCTCGGCGTCGCCGACGACGCGGTCCACACGCAGGATCACGGTGGCACCCGAACCCTCGACGTCCTGGCTCAGCGCAGCGGCCTGGATGTCGATGGACGCGTTGCCGAGGATCGTGCCGAGGATGCCGAGCACGCCCGGACGATCCTCGTAGTGCACGACGATGTTGTGGCCCTCGGCGCGCAGGTCGAAGCTACGGCCGTTGATGTTGACGATCTTCTCGATCTGCTGCAGGCCGGTCAGCGCACCCGCGACCGCGGTGACCGTGCCGTCGGCGGCCACGGCACGCACCTCGACGGCGCTGCGGTGCGTCTGCGCCTCGCTGTGCTTGTCGACCTCGACGCTCACGCCGCGCTGCTCGGCGAGCTGCGGGGCGTTGACGAAGGTGACGGCCTCGTCGCTGCTGGCGGAGAACAGACCGCGCAGAGCCGCGAGCCCGAGGATGTCGACGTTCTCGGCGGAGAGCTCACCGCTGACGACGACCTGCACGTTCTGCACGGCCTCCGGCGAGAGCGTGCCGGCGAGCAGGCCGAGCTTGCGGACGAGCTCGAGCCACGGTGCGACCTCTTCGCCGACCGGGCCGCCGGAGACGTTGACGGCGTCCGGCACGAACTCGCCGGCCAGGGCCAGCAGCACGCTCTTGGCGACGTCCGTGCCGGCGCGGTCCTGTGCCTCGGCGGTGGAGGCACCCAGGTGCGGGGTCACCACGACGTTGTCCAGCTCGAACAGCGGCGAATCGGTGCACGGCTCGGTGTTGAAGACGTCGAGGCCGGCGGCGCGAACCTTGCCGGAGACGAGCGCGTTGTAGAGCGCGTCCTCGTCGATCAGGCCACCGCGGGCGGCGTTGACGATGATCACGCCGTCCTTGGCCCGGGCCAGACGCTCGGCGTTGATCAGGCCGGCGGTTTCCTTCGTCTTGGGCAGGTGCACCGAGATGAAATCGGCGCGCTCGACGAGCTCGTCGATGTCGACCAGCTCGATGCCGAGCTGCGCGGCGCGCGCGGCAGGCAGGTAGGGGTCGTACGCGATGACCGTGGTCTCGAAGGCGGCGAGGCGCTGCGCGAAGAGCTGGCCGATGCGGCCCAGGCCGACGACACCGACGGTCTTGCCGAGGATCTCGGTGCCGTTGAAGCTCGAGCGCTTCCAGGTCTTCTCACGCAGGGTGCGGTCGGCGGCCGGGATCTGACGCGCGGTCGCCAGCAGCAGCGAGACGGCGTGCTCGGCAGCCGAGTGGATGTTCGAGGTCGGCGCGTTCACGACCATGACGCCACGCTCGGTGGCGGCGGGGATGTCCACGTTGTCCAGGCCGACGCCGGCGCGGCCGACGATCTTGAGCTTCGTCGCGGCGGCGAGCACCTCGGCGTCGACGGTGGTGGCGGAGCGGACGAGCAGGGCGTCGGCGTCGGGCACAGCCGCGAGAAGCGCGGGGCGGTCCGGGCCGTCGACCCAGCGCACCTCGACACCGTCACCGAGCGCATCGACGGTCGATTGCGCGAGCTTGTCGGCGATCAGGACAACGGGACGGCCATTCTGGCTCACGTGCGAACTCCCTGTGGTTGATTGTCTGCGGGCGTCGACGGCGCGCACACCCCTTCTCGGCACGCGGCACAGCCGTGACAGCGTCGAGTTTAGAACCCCCCACCTACGCGTGGGCGCGCGACCCGGAGTTGTCCTACCAGGTGGTACGAAACTCCTCGATCGGTGTGAGTCGTGCCGGTACACACGTCAGAGGTGATTTCGGTTACGCCGGGACATCCGGGTGCCCAGGCGTTCGTCGCGTATGCCCGAATCCGGTTCACGAGAAATCGCTCGCACGGTGCATGATTCGCGAAATCCGGAACGAATATTGTTCTGATACCGGCTGTTTCACAGATCGGAACCGTCCGGTTCGCCGGCTGCCTGTCGCTGTTCCCGGAACGCCGTGACCGCCGCGCGCACGGTCGGGTGAAAGTGTGTCGCGTCGAACCGATCCCCCACCCCGAACTGCACCAGTTTGTCCTTGATGGGGCCCTTCATCGCCGCGAACGCCAACCGGATTCCCTTGCTCGCCAGATAGCGGTCCAGGTCGACGAGTTCGTCGACGGCGGTGGTGTCGAGGCCGGTGATCGGTTCGGCGGCGATCACCACCCACTCGACGGGTGTCGGCGCGTGCGCCACCAGGTCCCGCACGTGACGGTCGAGGAGATCACCGTTGGCGAAGAACAGCGGGGCGTCGAACCGCGCGATCACCAGCCCCGGAATCCGATGTCCCTCGGGATGCCGGGTGATGTCGTGGAGGCCCGGAACCCCGTCCAGTTCCACCAGTTCCGTGCGATAGGGCTGCCACGCCCGGACGACGACCGTCAGCAGGGACAGCCCGATGGCGACCAGGATGCCTTCGAGCACCCCGACGAGCGCGACTCCGAGGAACGCCGCGACGGCGAGACCGGCCTCGACGCGGCTCATCCGCCACATCGTGAGCAGACCCCGCAGATCGATGAGCGCCGCCGCCGCGACCAGCACGACCGCGGCGAGCGCGGCCTGCGGCAGGTACGCCGTCAGGCCGGGCACGAGCAGCACGAACGCGAGCACACCGAGGGCGCCGACGACGCCCACGAGCTGGGTCCGCGCACCGTTCTGCTCCGCCACCGGTGTCCGTGAAGAACTTGCGGAGACCGGGAATCCGCCGAACAATCCACCGGCGATGTTGGCCACGCCCATCGCCCGCATCTCCGCGCTGCCGTCCACGTCGGCGCCGCGCCGGGCGGCGAACGTCCGGGACAGTACAGCGGTGTCGGCGAAGGCGATGAGGGCGATCGCGACGGCGGGACCGAGCATGGCGGCCACGTCGCTCCACCCCACCCCGCCGAAGGTCGGGGCGGGCAGGCCGCGGGGCAGCGCACCGACCATTGCGATGTCGTCGTCGAGACCCAGCACGGCGGACAGCGCGATTGCCCCGACAACCGCAACGAGCACCCCGGGTATCCGGATCCGCAGCAGCCGGCACGTCACCATGACGGCCAGCGAGCCGACGCCCACGGCGGTGGCGAGGGGGTCGATGCCTCCGGTGACCGTCTCCCCGGCGATGGTGCCGATCCGGCCGAGTACGTCGTCCGCATCGACGTCGATGCCGAGCAGCGTGGGCAACTGACCGATCACGACGACGAGTGCGATGCCGTTGAGGTATCCGATCCGGATCGGCTTGGACAGCAGGTCGGTGACGAAACCCAGACGCAGGAACCCCGCGACGAGCAGGACGGTGCCCACGAGCACGGCGAGCACACCGGCCAGTGCGACAGCCCGCTGCGGATCACCGGAGGCAGCAGCGAGCGGGAGCACGGCCGCCGCGATCAGCGGTGCCAGTGCCGAGTCGGGGCCGAGCACGAGCACCCGGGACGGCCCCACGATCGCGTACACGAGCAGCGGCACGATCGTCGCGTAGAGCCCCGTGTACGCGGGCAGCCCCGCCGCGGTCGCGTAACCCATGCCCGCCGGGATCAGCAGCCCGATCAGCGCGAGACCGGCGGTGACGTCCGGGCGCAACCACTCGCGACGGTAGGTGCGGACCGTGACGACCCCCGGCAGTCGATCGAGGCCCAGGCTCCAGGACATCGGCACATTATCCACCGAACACACCGGCGTGCCCGCCACGAACGCCGCCGGCCCGGCACCCGAAGTCGGGTGCCGGGCCGGCGGAGGACGAAACTGCTTACGCGGTCTCGGTGATCGGGCGATCGACCCAGCTCATCAGGTCGCGCAGCTGCTTGCCGACGACCTCGATGCCGTGCTCGGCGTTCTGCTTGCGCAGGCCCTCGAGCTCCTTGTTGCCGTTCTCGACGTTGGCGACGAGACGCTTGACGAAGGTGCCGTCCTGGATGTCCTTGAGGATGTCCTTCATGCGCTCCTTGGTGCCGGCGTCGATGACGCGCGGGCCGGAGAGGTAGCCACCGAACTCGGCGGTGTCGGACACCGAGTAGTTCATGCGCGCGATGCCGCCCTCGTACATGAGGTCGACGATGAGCTTGAGCTCGTGCAGGCACTCGAAGTACGCCATCTCCGGGGCGTAGCCCGCCTCGACGAGGACGTCGAAACCGGTCTTGACGAGCTCCTCGGTGCCACCGCAGAGCACGGCCTGCTCACCGAAGAGGTCGGTCTCGGTCTCTTCCTTGAAGTCCGTCTTGATGACGCCGGCGCGGGTGCCACCGATGGCCTTCGCGTAGGACAGGGCCAGTGCCTGGCCGTCGCCCTTCGGGTCCTGGTGGACCGCGATGAGCGCGGGGACGCCCTTGCCGTCGACGAACTGACGACGCACCAGGTGGCCGGGGCCCTTGGGGGCGACCATGCCGACGGTGACGAACTCCGGAGCCTTGATCAGGCCGAAGTGGATGTTCAGGCCGTGACCGAAGAACAGCGCGTCGCCGTCCTTCAGGTTCGGCTCGATGTCGTTCTTGAAGATCGATGCCTGCGCCGTGTCGGGGGCGAGCAGCATGATCAGGTCGGCCCACTCCGAAACCTCGGCGGGGGTGCCGACGGTGAGGCCGGCCTCTTCGGCCTTGGCCCGCGACTTCGAGCCTTCCTTGAGACCGATGCGGACCTCGACGCCCGAGTCACGCAGGCTCAGCGAATGCGCGTGCCCCTGGCTGCCGTAGCCGATCACCGCGACCTTGCGGCCCTGGATGATCGACAGATCGGCGTTGTCGTCGTAGAAAAGCTCGACTGCCACAGTTCCTACCTCTTTCAGCAATTGGGGTGTGTTCAGGCTAACGGGTGGCCGTGATCGACTTGGGACCACGTCCGACGGCGACGACACCGGACTGCACGATCTCGCGGATGCCGTACGGCTCGAGCATCCGCAGAAGCGCGTCGAGCTTCGAGCGGGTGCCGGTGGCCTCGATGGTCAGCGACTCGGGAGAGACGTCGATCACCTTGGCGCGGAACAGGTTCACCGTCTCGATGACCTGGGTGCGGACGCTGGCGTCCGCACGGACCTTGATGAGCACGAGCTCGCGCGCCACCGACGCCTCGCCCTCCTGCTCGACGATCTTGATGACGTTGACCAGCTTGTTGAGCTGCTTGGTGACCTGTTCGAGCGGGAACTCGTCGACGGTCACGACGATCGTCATGCGGGAGATGTCGGGCACCTCGGTTCCCCCGACGGCGAGGGATTCGATGTTGAATCCGCGCCGCGAGAACAGGGCCGCGACACGGGCCAGCACGCCCGGCTTGTCCTCGACGAGAACGCTGAGGGTGTGACTCGTGCTCACTGACGATCCTCTCCTGCTGCGGAATCGGTGGCCTGCTCGCGGTACATGGCCTCGTGGATGACGGCCGGCTCGGCGGCGGCCTCGTCGTCGTCGAACAGCGGGCGGATGCCCCGCGCCGCCATGATTTCGTCGTTGCTGGTGCCGGCGGCGACCATCGGCCACACCTGGGCGTCCTTACCGACGATGAAGTCGATGACGACCGGGCGGTCGTTGATGGCCTGGGCCTGGCGGATGGCGGGCTCGACGTCCTCTTCGCGCTCGACCCGGATGCCGACGCAGCCGAGGGCCTCGGCGAGCTTGACGAAGTCCGGGATGCGGACCTCACCGTGGGTGCCGAGCTCCGTGTTCGAGTACCGCTGGTCGTAGAACAGCGTCTGCCACTGACGGACCATGCCGAGGTTGCCGTTGTTGATGAGCGCGACCTTGATCGGCACACCCTCGACCGCGCAGGTGGCCAGTTCCTGGTTGGTCATCTGGAAGCAGCCGTCGCCGTCGATCGCCCACACCTCGGCCTCGGGCTTGCCCATCTTGGCGCCGAGGGCGGCCGGCACGGCGTAGCCCATGGTGCCGAGACCACCGGAGTTCAGCCACGTGCGCGGCTTCTCGTAGTCGACGAACTGCGCAGCCCACATCTGGTGCTGGCCGACGCCGGCGCAGTAGATGGCGTCCGGACCGGCGAGCTTGCCGACGGCCTGGATGACGTACTGCGGCGACAGGGACCCGTCGGCGGGACGGTCGTAGCTCAGCGGGTAGGTGCGACGGATGTCGTCGAGGTACGCCCACCACTGCGCGTAGTCGAGCTTGGTGCCGGTGGCCAGATCCGCACGGATCGCCTCGACGAGTTCGACGAGGACCTCGCGGCAGTCGCCGACGATCGGGACGTCCGCGTGCCGGTTCTTGCCGATCTCGGCGGGGTCGATGTCGGCGTGGATGACCTTCGCGTCCGGCGCGAACGAGTCGAGCTGACCGGTCACGCGGTCGTCGAAGCGGGCACCGAGCGTGACGAGCAGGTCGCTCTTCTGCAGAGCCGCGACCGCCGCGACGGTGCCGTGCATACCGGGCATGCCGCAGTTGAGGCGGTGGGTGTCCGGGAATGCGCCGCGCGCCATCAGGGTGGTGACGACGGGGATGCCGGTCAGTTCGGCGAGCTCGAGCAGTTCGGCGGACGCGTCGGCCTTGATGACACCGCCACCGACGTACAGCACCGGGTTCTTGGCCTCGGCGATGAGGCGCGCGGCCTCGCGGACCTGCTTGCCGTGCGGCTTGGTCACCGGCCGGTAGCCGGGCAGGTGCATCTCCGGCGGCCAGCTGAAGGTGGTCTGGGCCTGCAGGATGTCCTTGGGGATGTCGACGAGGACGGCGCCGGGGCGGCCGGACGCGGCGATGTAGAAGGCCTCGGCGAGGATGCGCGGGATGTCGGCGCCGTCGGTGACGAGGAAGTTGTGCTTGGTCACCGGCATGGTGATGCCGGAGATGTCCGCTTCCTGGAAGGCGTCGGTGCCGATGAGTCCGCGGCCGACCTGGCCCGTGATCGCGACGATCGGGACGGAGTCCATCTGGGCGTCGGCGAGGGGGGTCACGAGGTTGGTGGCGCCGGGGCCGGAGGTGGCCATGCACACACCGACCTTGCCGGTGGCCTGCGCATATCCGGTCGCGGCGTGACCGCCGCCCTGCTCATGACGAACGAGGACGTGACGGACCCGCTTGGAATCGAACAGCGGATCGTAGACGGGCAGGATCGCACCACCGGGGATGCCGAAGACGGTGTCGACCTCGAGCTCCTCGAGGGCTCGGACGACCGACTGGGCTCCGGTGACCCGCTCGGGCGCGACCTGGCGGCGATTTCCGGGCTGCGCTGCGGCGGCCGCGGTAGTCGGGGTGGACCCCGGCTTTCGCGGCGAGGGTTGAGGCCGTGCGGTTGGTGCGCTCACTGCGAATTCCTCTGATTCTGGCTCCGGGCAACAAAAAACCCTCGTCAGCATCTGCTGTACGAGGGTGGCGCGTCGTGGGCGAGTTGCAGTATGCGGCTCAGGCGACGACGCGCCGGCCGATTACGAGCAACCCATTCTGATTCACGCGCTAGACGGTAGGCGCGCGCGAAGCAGACAGTCAACTTGGTTCGGTCATCTGTCCCAGAATGTGAGATGCCTCGGCTGCAATGCGAAGATGGTGAGGTGTCATCTTCCCAGCAGCCCGTGCCACCGCCTTCATCATCCCACACGCCGGAATCGACGACGCGCGTCATTCGGATTTCCCGGTTGTCGCTGCTCGCATGCGGCTTCCTGCTCCTCGCGGTGGCCTCGCCCGCGATGGCCTGGCCCGCGGCCTTCTCCTGGATGCTGGTGATCCCGTTCCTCGTGTTCGCGTGGATCCTGCGCGTGCGCACCGTCGTCGGACCCGACGGCATCACTGCCCGCGCCACGTTCTCGACGACCCGCATCGGGTGGGGCGCACTCGCGGGAATCCGCTTCCCCAAGCGCGGCTGGGCACGCGCGACCCTCACCGATGGATCCGAGGTTCCGCTGCCCGTCGTCACCTTCGGCCGGCTCCCCGAGCTCGCCGAGGCCAGTGGCGGGCGCATCACGGATCCGTATGCCGCGGCCGACGCGGCCCGCAGTGCCGAGGCGACAGCGGAAGACGCCGCCGCCGAGTCGGATGACGCATCGAAATAGCACGACGGTAAATTCGACACCGCTGCACCCCGGCCCCTGCCGCAGCCCGGCAGCCGGCCCGACAGCCGAAGGCGCAGCCACCCGCCCTGTGAAGGAAACCTGCACATGCCCCCGTTGAGGTCACGCACCACCACCGTCGGACGCAACGCCGCCGGTGCCCGCTCCCTGTGGCGCGCCACCGGTCTGACCGACTCCGATTTCGGCAAGCCGATCGTCGCGATCGCCAACTCCTACACGCAGTTCGTCCCCGGACACGTCCATCTCAAGGACGTCGGCGAGATCGTCGCCGACGCGGTCCGGGCCGCCGGTGGCGTCGCCCGTGAGTTCCACACCATCGCCGTCGACGACGGCATCGCGATGGGCCACGGCGGCATGCTGTACTCGCTCCCGAGCCGCGAAATCATCGCCGACTCGGTCGAATACATGGTGAACGCCCACACCGCCGATGCGCTGGTGTGTATCTCCAACTGCGACAAGATCACCCCGGGCATGCTCAATGCGGCCATGCGCCTGAACATTCCGACGATCTTCGTCTCCGGCGGTCCGATGGAAGCGGGCAAGGCGGTCGTCGTCGACGGTGTCGCGCACGCCCCCACCGACCTGATCACCGCGATCTCTGCGTCCGCGAGCGACTCGGTGAGCGACGAGGGCCTCGACGAGGTCGAGCGCAGCGCCTGCCCGACGTGTGGTTCGTGCTCGGGCATGTTCACCGCGAACTCGATGAACTGCCTCACCGAGGCACTGGGTCTGGCACTGCCGGGCAACGGTTCGACCCTCGCCACCCACGCCGCCCGCCGCGCGCTGTTCGAGAAGGCCGGCACCACGATCGTCGAGGCGGCGCTGCGTTACTACCGCGACGAGGACGAGTCGGTGCTGCCCCGCAACATCGCCACCCCGGCGGCGTTCCGCAACGCGATGGCACTCGACGTCGCGATGGGCGGTTCGACGAACACCGTGCTGCACACGCTCGCCGCCGCGCAGGAAGGCGAGGTCGACTTCGACCTCGAGACCATCGACGCGATCAGCCGCAAGGTGCCGTGCCTGTCGAAGGTGTCCCCGAACTCCGACTACCACATGGAGGACGTGCACCGCGCGGGCGGAATCCCCGCGTTGCTCGGTGAACTCCGCCGCGGCGGCCTGCTCGAGACGGACGTCCACACCGTGCACACGGCGAGCTTCGACCAGTGGCTCGACGACTGGGACATCCGGTCCGGCAAGGCGACCGAGGAGGCGCTCGAACTGTTCCACGCCGCCCCCGGCGGGGTTCGCACCACCGAGCCGTTCTCGACCGACAACCGCTGGGCTTCGCTGGACACCGACGCCGTCGGTGGCTGCATCCGTGACATCGAGCACGCCTACACCGTCGAGGGTGGCCTGTGCGTGCTGCGCGGCAACCTCGCCGTCGACGGCGCGATCCTCAAGACCGCCGGTATCGACGAGGACCTGTTCAGCTTCGAGGGACCGGCCCTGGTGGTCGAGTCGCAGGAGGAGGCCGTCTCGGTCATCCTCGGCAAGAAGGTGCAGCCGGGTGATGTCGTGGTCGTGCGCTACGAGGGTCCCGCGGGTGGTCCCGGTATGCAGGAGATGCTGCACCCGACGTCCTTCCTCAAGGGCGTCGGCCTCGGCAAGGTGTGCGCGCTGATCACCGACGGCCGCTTCTCCGGTGGCACGTCGGGCCTGTCCATCGGGCACGTCTCCCCCGAGGCCGCGTCCGGCGGTGTGATCGGTCTCGTCGAGAACGGTGACCGCATCCGCATCGACGTCGCGTCCCGCACCCTCGAGGTGCTCGTCGACGACGAGGTGCTCGCCGAGCGCCGCGCGAAGATGGAGGCCCGGGAGAACCCGTGGCAGCCGGTCGCCCGTGACCGGGTCGTGTCGAAGGCCCTGCGCGCCTACGCGGCGCTCGCGACCTCCGCCGACAAGGGTGCTGTCCGCCAGCTCCCGTAGCTCGTACCCGTGCACGGTTTCGGTAGCTCCGGCTACCGAAACCGCGCACGAGCGCGTCAGCGCACGAACAACCAGAGGCACACGCCGCCGGCGACGCCGAGCAGCAGTGCCACGAACGATCCGATGAACGGGCGCGTCGCCCAGCCACGTGCCCCGTCGACGGCGATCCGGCCGGGACCGGTCAGCACGATCGCCACCGCCGCCGCCCCGAGCAGTATCTCGAACTCCACACCGGATTGCTCGGCCGCGAAGTACTGCAGGCCCGGTTCGAGATGGTGTTTGAACAGCACCGCGTTGATCATGATCGCGACCACGGCGGCCGCCGCGAGCGGTGTCAGCAGTCCCAGGACCAGCAGGGCTCCCGCCGCGACCTCCCCGATCGCACCGACGATCGCGAGGATCTCCGAGTACCGGTAGCCGGCGCCCTCGACGAGCGCTTCGAATCCGTCGAGTCCGGGTCCGTCCCACCATCCGGTGAGTTTCTGCAGTCCGTGCACGATCATGATGCCGCCGACGGCCAGCCTCAGAACAAGCAGACCGAGGTCGAGGGTGCCGCGTCGCACCTTCGGGGGCACAGCGGCAACCGGTTCCGGCTCCTCGTACGATCCCGGCGCGACCGGCGTTTCCGGCCGATAGATCGGGTCGGTGGGGCCGTCGAACGCCCCGGCGGAGCGGGATTCGAACGACCTTTGGTCCAGGTCGAGGTCGTCGTCGGATTCGAGCATCGACGAACGTGGACGGTTCAGCTCGAGCGTCGGATTCTCGTACGGCGCCGGCTCCGGGACTGGGTCTTTCGCCTTGTCGCTCACGTGGTCCAGCGTAGGTCGCGCAGCGGGGAGCACCCGGGAACCGAGGAGACGCTCGGCGTGCCGGTAACGTTTGCGACATGACGAGGGGTGCGCGGTTGAGGGGTTCGCGGCGACTGCCGACATTGGTGCTGGCACTCGGCCTGTTCGCCACGGTCACTTCGTGCGCCCGGTTCGACGATGCGGCCACGACCCCGTTCACACCGGAACCGTCGTTCGACGGCGGCGCCGACATCGGCCCGCTCGAGCAGTCACCGACCACGTCGACGACACCGTCCGTCCCTCCGGTGCCTCCCGGCCCGTGCGTGGATCCGGATCCCGCCGTCGTCGCCACGTGCTTCGACACCACCGGCGGGCTCGTCACCGTGCCGGACGGCAGTTCCGCGTTCGTGGCCGAGCGGCGCACCGGGCGGATCCTGCAGGTCGCCCCCGGCACCGAACCCGTCGAGATCGCGACGATTCCGGTGGACGGTTCGGGCGACGGAGGCCTCCTCGACCTGACGCTGTCCCCCACCTACGGCGAGGACCGGCTGCTCTACGCGTACATCACGACACCGTCCGACAACAGGGTGGTGCGCATCGCCGCCGGCGACGTTCCCAAGGACGTGTTCACCGGCATCCCGCGCGGCGCGAACGGTAACGCCGGCGCCCTCGAGTTCGTCACCCCCACCGAGCTGGCCGTACTCACCGGAGATGTCGGGAATCCTTCTGCTGCAACAGATCCCATGTCGCTGGCAGGTAAGTTGCTACGCGTGCCGCTGCCCGCCCCGGGCGGTCCCGCCCCCGCACCGACGGTGGTGCTGTCCGGCATCGGAACGGCCGGTGACGTGTGCCGTGACCCGATCGGCAACCTGTGGGTCACCGACCGCACGCCGCTCGAGGACCGGTTGCAGCGGGTCGGGTCGGACGGTTCCGTCGCGGGCGCGCCGGTGTGGACGTGGCCGGACCGTCCCGGCCTTGCCGGGTGCGCGGCCGGTCCCGATGCGGTGGCGATCTCGCTCACCGACGGCAAGGCGGTATCGGTCGTCGCCACCGACCCGGGGACCGGCGCGGTCACCGCGGCCCCGGTGCTCGCGGCGCAGGACCGGTACGGGCGGCTGGGCGGCGCGTCCGCCGGGGCGGACGGGTTGCTGTGGGTCTCGACCGTCAACAAGGACGGCGGCCAGCCGGGTCCGAACGACGACCGGGTCGTGCGCATCCAATTCCCGGCAGGCGGCGGCGGATTCGACTGAGCCGGAAAGCCCGTCGGAAGTCGCCGTCTGCGACTGGAACTCGTCGCTCCCGGAACCATCCTCGGCGACAATCCACGCGGTGCGTACGAATTCGCTCACGCTACACGTGGGCGAATTCCGAAACGCATAGCGAATCGGACCGAGCCCCCACATCCGAGCCCCCACATCACGGCAAGGCGATTCGGGATCATTCGCCGCCTCGTCGACCGGAGTCCGGCGAACTCACCGACTGCGGCCGATCGGATCGCTGGAGCAGTCCCGCGACCATCGGAAGGATGAGCACTGTGATCGCCCCGGCCGCAACGAGAATCGACGCACTGGCGTTCGTCATTTCCCCCGCCGCGACCGCGACCCCGGTGACGGCGACGATGAGCGGAAGCCCGGTCGTCGAGTACAGCGCGATCTGCACCTGCTCCGCGGTGTCGAAGCGGGAGTCGCGGTCGAGGCGCACCGACACGAACACCGGCACACCCCGGACCAGGATCAGCAACAGCAGGAACGCAACCAGCACACCGGGTTGCTCGACGACGGCGACCACGTCGATCGCCATCCCGGAGGTGACGAAGAAGATCGGAACAAGGAACCCGTAGGCGAGTCCGTCGAGTTTCGTCTCGAGCAGCGCGTCGCCGCTCGGAATCGCGCGGCGCAAGATGAATCCCGCGGCGAACGCGCCGAGGATCACGTCCAGATCGAACACGACCGCGAGGGTGATGAGGCCGACGAGCAGCAGCATCGTCAACCGAACCGACGTCTGGGCGGTGGTCATCGAGGTGCGTCGCACGAATGCCAGGAACTGCGATCCTTCCCGCAGGATCCGCGGCGGCAGCAGTGCCACGATCACGGCGACCACCGCGAACGCCGCGAGGACCAGCAGGGACCCGACCGCACCGCGCGCCCCCAGCAGCGTCGCCATCGCGATCACCGGCAGCAACTCGCCGACCGCGCCGTGGTTGAGCACGGACCGCCCGAGCGGGGTGTCGACGAGCCCGCGGTCCGCGAGGATCGGCAGCAGAGTGCCCAGCGCGGTCGACGTCAACGCGATCGCGACGGCGACCTCGGCATTCACGAGACCGGCCGCGCCGAGCGCCGCGACGGTCGCCAGGGCCAGTGTCATGCACACGCACCACGTGATCAGCGCCCGGCGGCCACCGCGACCGCGCAGCTCGGCGGGATCGATCTCGTAGCCGGCGAGCAGGAACAGCAGCCCCAGACCGAGTTCGCGGAGCATCTCGATCCCGCCGTCGACCTCGGCGAAGCCGAGCGCGTTGGGGCCGATGACGACGCCCGCGACGAGCAGCAGCACCACTTCGGGCACGAGCCGGCGTGGCACGGCTCCCGCGACGAGCGGCGCGACCACAGCCGCCACGACGATCCAGAACAGCGAAAGGGCGACCGCGGCATCCATGTACCGCTACGTTAGCGGCCCAAGATCAACTGCACGCGGCGATGACGAGTTCCTTGACGCGCGCCGGGTCGGCCTGGCCGCGGGTGGCCTTCATGACGTCGCCGACGATCTTGCCGGCCGCCTGGACCTTGCCGGAGCGGATCTTGTCGGCGATGTCGGGGTTCGCGGCGAGCGCCTCGTCGACGGCGGCCTGCAGTGCCGAGTCGTCGCGCACGACCTCGAGTCCGCGAGCGGCCACGACCTCCTCGGGTTCGCCCTCGCCGGCGAGGACACCGTCGACGACCTGCCGCGCGAGCTTGTTGGTGAGCTTGCCGTCGGCGACCAGCGCGATGACCTTCGCGACCTGCTCCGGGGTGATCGGCAGATCCGCGAGCTCGACCTCGCGGGCGTTGGCCTGCTGCGTCAGGTAGGCGACCCACCAGGAACGGGCCTCGGACGCGGGCGCCCCGGCCTCGGTCGTCGCGATCACCAGATCGAGAGCACCGGCGTTGACCAGGTCGCGCATCTCCTCGTCGGAGACACCCCACTCCTTCTGGATGCGGGCGCGGCGCAGCCACGGCAGCTCCGGCAGGGTGGTGCGCAGCTCCTCGATCCACTCGGCGCTCGGAGCGACGGGCTCGAGGTCCGGCTCCGGGAAGTAGCGGTAGTCCTCTGCGGTTTCCTTGCGGCGACCGGGCGAGGTCGTGCCGTCGGCCTCCTGGAAGTGGCGGGTCTCCTGGACCACCGTTCCACCGGCCACGAGCACCGCCGCCTGGCGGCGCATCTCGTAGCGGACCGCGACCTCGACGGACTTGAGCGAGTTCACGTTCTTGGTCTCGGTGCGGGTACCGAACTCGTCCGCGCCGATCGGGTTGAGCGAGACGTTGGCGTCGCAGCGCATCGAACCCTGGTCCATGCGCACGTCCGACACGTCGAGGGCCTTCAGCAGATCGCGCAGCGCGGTGACGTAGGCGCGGGCGACCTCGGGGGCACGCTCACCGGCGCCGACGATCGGCTTGGTGACGATCTCGACGAGCGGCACACCGGCACGGTTGTAGTCGAGCAGCGAGTGGCTCGCACCGTGGATGCGTCCGGTCGCGCCGCCGACGTGCAGCGACTTGCCGGTGTCCTCCTCCATGTGGGCACGTTCGATGTCGACCCGCCACGTGGTGCCGTCGTCGAGCACGACGTCGAGGTAGCCGTTCGTCGCGATCGGCTCGTCGTACTGCGAGATCTGGTAGTTCTTCGGCTGATCCGGGTAGAAGTAGTTCTTGCGCGCGAAGCGGCCCCACGGGGTGATCTCGCAGTTCAGCGCCAGGCCGATGCGGATAGCGGATTCGACGGCGGCCTGGTTGACGACGGGCAGCGATCCGGGCAGGCCCAGGCACACCGGGCACACCTGCGTGTTGGGCTCGGCCCCGAACGTGGTCGGGCAGCCGCAGAACATCTTGGTGGCGGTGTGCAGTTCGACGTGCACCTCCATGCCCATCACGGGCTCGAACTTCGCGAGCACGTCGTCGTAGGCGAGCAGATCATCGGACATGGCGGCAGTCATGCGGTCGATTTTAGACGCCGCCACCCGGCCCACTCACCACCACTCAGCCGAACAGAACCCGCATCTCCCGGTATCGCTCTTCCGGCACCAGCTTGTGGTGCGCGAGCGCCTCGTCGAACCCGACGCGGGCGATGCGGGTGCCGTGCAATGCCACCATGTGACCCCAGTCCTCGTCGGCGACGAGATCGGTGACGGCCATACCGAGCCGGGTCGCCAGGACCCGGTCGAACGCGGTGGGCACTCCCCCGCGCTGGATGTGGCCGAGCACCGTCGCACGGGTCTCGATGCCGGTGCGTTCCTCGATCATCGGGGCCAGGATCTCGGCGATGCCCCCGAGGCGCGGACGATCGAATCCGTCGAGTCCCTTGTGCGAGTGCGCCTCGGCCATGTCCGGCAGCGTGAAGCCCTCGGCGACGACGACCATCGGGGCCCGACCGCGGTCGCGCACACTCGTCGTCCACGCGCAGATCTGGTCGATGCTCTCCGGATGCTCGGGAATGAGGATCGCGTGGGCGCCGCCCGCGGTACCCGAGTGCAGGGCGATCCACCCGGCGTGCCGCCCCATCACTTCGAGCACCATGCAGCGTTTGTGCGAGTTACCGGTGGTGCGCAAGCGGTCGATGGCGACGGTGGCGATCTCGACGGCCGTGTCGAATCCGAACGTGTAGTCGGTGCGGCCCAGGTCGTTGTCGATCGTCTTGGGAACCCCGACGATCGGGATTCCTTCCTCGAACAATCGTTTCGACGCCGCCGCGGTGCCTTCCCCGCCGATCGCCACCACCGCATCGACACCGAGTTTCTCGAGGGTGCGGGCGATGTTCTGCGCGCCGCCCTGCGGTCCCTGATACGGCCCGAAGCGGCTGGTGCCGAGGATCGTGCCGCCCTGGTTCGACAGGCCCCGCACCGAACTGCGGTCGAGCGGCATCGCATCGCCCTCGACGAGTCCGCGCCACCCGTCCAGGAACCCGACGAACTCCTGGCCGTACACGGTCTCCCCCTTCAGAACCGCGCCGCGGATCACCGCGTTGAGTCCTGGGCAGTCGCCGCCGCTGGTGAGAATCCCGACCTTCGTCATGTAAGCCTCCGTCGCAGAGGATCCCGTGTCGCACCTGTCATCCTGCCCGCAAGCGGCGTGAGCGTCATCTCGATCGGCAACCTTGCCCGCTGCGAAGTCTCACAGCGTGCCGGTGATCGCACTGAGCGGAACGCAACGCGCACTAACGACGAGGCAACACACCGGTCACCGCGGCCGACGACACTTTCTCCGATCCCACAGGAGGTTTGCCGTGTCCTATGTCCCACCGGCCGAACTGGCCCGTGCAATGGTCGACGCCGGCCATAGCAAAGTCCTCACGTCCACCCGCGACACGCTGATCCGCGCATTCATGGGCGGTGCGCTGCTCACCCTCGCCGCGGCCTTCGCGGTCACCGTGACCGTGCAGACAGGTAACGCCCTGCTCGGAGCCGCCCTGTTCCCGGTCGGTTTCTGTCTGCTCTACCTGCTCGGTTTCGACCTGCTCACCGGGGTGTTCACGCTCGCGCCGGTCGCGTACCTGGACCGCCGTCCGGGCGTGACGATCGGCGGCGTCCTGCGCAACTGGGGGCTGGTGTTCGTCGGCAACTTCGCCGGGGCGTTCATGGTCGCCGTGATCATCACGTTCGTCCTCACCTACGGATACTCGATTCCGCCGAACGACGTGGCCGAGAAGTTGATGACCATCGGCGAGTCACGCACCGTCGGCTACGCCGAACACGGCGCCGCGGGCATGGCGACGCTGTTCCTGCGTGGCGTGCTGTGCAACTGGATGGTCTCGACCGGTGTGGTCGCCGCGATGATGTCGAAGAACGTGACCGGCAAGGTGCTGGGCATGTGGCTGCCGGTCATGCTGTTCTTCTACATGGGCTTCGAGCACTCCGTGGTCAACATGTTCCTGTTCCCGTCCGGCCTGCTGCTCGGCGCCGACTTCACCCTCGTCGACTACCTCGTGTGGAACGAGATCCCGACGGTGCTCGGCAATCTCGTGGGCGGACTGGTCTTCGTCGGCCTGGCCATCTACACGACCCACGTCCGCACCCAGCCCAAGCGGGCCACCGTCGAGATCGCGCCCGTGCCGGAGCGGAAGACCGAAACGGTCTGATCGCGAACACTTCCCGCGGAGCGGGACGGGGCCGGGCGTGGGCGGAGCGCCCGGCCCCTTCGCGGTTCCGGTCCGACCGTCACCCGGGCACGACCAGCCCCGACTCGTAGGCCACCACGACCGCCTGCGCGCGATCGCGCAGATGCAACTTGCCGAGCACCTTGCCGACGTGCGTCTTGACCGTCTGTTCGGCGACGAACAGACGTTGCGCGATCTCCTGGTTCGACAGGCCGTGCGCGATCAACTCGAGTACTTCCGTTTCACGCGGGGTCAGCACGTCGAGTGCGGTGCTGCGGCGGGGCGCACGCCGGCGGGTCACGTCGGCGATGAGCCGGCGGGTGACCGTCGGCGCCAGCAACGCCTGTCCGTCGGCGACGACCCGTACGGCCCGCACGAGCTCGTCCGCCGGCGCGTCCTTGAGCAGAAACCCGCTCGCGCCCATCCCGAGTGCCTCGTACACGTAGTCGTCGAGGTCGAATGTGGTGAGCATCAACACTTTCGAGCGTGGCTCGCGCCGGTCGGCGAGGATGTGCCGGGCGGCATCGAGGCCGTTCATCTCCGGCATGCGCACGTCCATGAGCACGACGTCGGGCCGCAGCCTCGCGACCTCGCTCACCGCGACCTTCCCGTCCGGGGCGTCCCCGACGACACTGATGTCGGGTTGCGCGGCGAGCAGCGCACCGAAGCCCTGGCGGACCATGGCCTGGTCGTCGGCGATGAACACGGTGATGGGTGCGTGCGGCTCGGTCATCACCCCCACCCTAGGCGGCGGGGACGCGGGGCAGCACCGCCGCCACCTCGAATCCTCCGTCGGGTCGCGGGTGCGCGTACAACCGGCCCCCGACCGACGCCGCCCGATCGGCCATGCCGCGGATGCCGTTGCCGCCGCCGAGGTCCGGCCGGTCCACGGGACGGTCCCTGTCAGCGGCCTCCGAGGCGCCGTTGCGCACCGTCAGGTCCACCTGCTCCGGACCGCACACCACCTGCACGGACACCTCCGAGCCGGGCGCGTGCCGGACCGCGTTGGCGAGCGACTCCTGGAGGATCCGGTACACCGCGAGTCCCGCACTGTCGGACACCGAGCCGGCGTCCCCGTCGATCCGAGCGGTGAGGTGCACCCCGGCACGGCGGGACGCGTCGAACAGTTCGTCGATCCGGCTCAGCCCGGGTTGCGGGGCGCTCTCGGGCAACATGCCGTCGCTTCGCAGGACACCGAGCATGCCGCGGACCTCGTTGAGTGCCTCCCGTGCGTGGACACCGATCGATTCGAATTCGGCGCGGACCTCGTCGGAGACGTCCGGCAGCCGGTACGGGGCGCTCTGCGCCTGCACCACGACGAGAGACATGTGGTGGGCGACGATGTCGTGCAGGTCGCGGGCGATGCGCGCCTTCTCCTCGAGCGCCGCACGACGGGCACGTTCGAGTTCGCTGATCTCCTCCTCCCGGGCCAGTTGCCGCCGGGACAGCACCAGCCAGCGCACGAGCAGCGCGAACGCCGCGATCGCAGCGAGCCCGATCGCCCAGCCCCACCCGTCGTTGCCCGGCAGGTAGACGAAGAACAACAGGACGGTCGCGAGCCAGACGACGAGCACGATCCGGATCTCCTCGCGCAGGCACACCGCGACGAGCAGAGCGAGGAGCACGAGAATGTGGACGACCTGCCAGGGATAGCCGTAGTTCGGGACCCGGTCGAACGCCCACGGAACGATCATCGCCGCGACCGCGGAGATCGCCCACCCGAGCGCCGGCTGCGCCCGGATCAGCAGGAACGGGAACACCGCCAGCCCGGAGATGATCGGCATGAGCGGCGCCGGAACGTCGTGCGTGAGCTGGAGCGTCGGCCACGCGATCGAGTAGAGGATCAGGGTGGTCACGACGATCACGATGTTCCACCAGCGTCCGCGACCGTACCGGACCGACAGGTCCACGCCGTGATGTACACCTTCACGCACCAACGAATTCACGGTTCCCACGCTAGGTACCGCAGCCTCGTCTGTCCTCATACCGTGGAGTGAGATCTCGCTGCTACCCCGGTATCGGGCGGTCTGCGGCGAACCGGTCCGTCGTGTGATCCGGACATCGGTCCCGCGTTCCTAGCGTCGGCGTTCATGATCATCGGATCCGTGAGAGCCCGAGCCGTCACGACCGCCGGCGTTCTTGCCGCATACGTCTGGGTGGGTGCCGCCGGTTCGCCGGGAGCGCAGGAACGGTCCACCGTCGAGCATCCCGGTGCCGCGGCCGCCGTGGTCGCGCTCGGGTCGGGTGACACCGACACCGCGAGCGCCGCGTTCCCGTCGGACTTCGAGGCGGTGATGCGCTACAGCCCGGTTCGCGAACCCGGAGTCGCGGGCGAGCGACTCAGCGATCCGCAGGGTTCGTGCTCGTCACCGGTGCCGTTGCCGGTGGTGTTCGAACCGGCCTGTCGCACCCACGATCTCGGGTACGACCTGCTGCGGTTCGCCCGCGACTCCGGCGGCGAGCTCGGGCCGGATGCGCGCCGCGCGCTGGACCGTAACCTGACGCGGGATCTGCGTGAGACCTGCGCGACGGAACCGGACGCCGCACCGGGCTGCGTGGTTGCCGCGGAGGTCGCATCCGTTGCGGTGCGGATCAATTCGTGGCGGCAGCAGTATCGGGCCCCGAGCCCGGAGTCGCCGCTGCCGATCCTGCTCGGGCTGGGCACGGCCGCCGCAGCGGGAGTCGCCGGATTGCGGGTGTGGACATGAGCACAGCGATCCTCGAACTCACACGGCCCCATCATCTTTCGATATACGTATCGCCGGTGGCCTGCCCGCGTGTCGCGACGACGACAGCGACGACCGTCGCAGTCTGCATCTCTTCGGCCCCGTCGCTGCTGCCGCGGCCCGCGGTCGTCCAGGCCGTCGTCACCGCCGTGTCCGTGCTGTGTGGCCTCGGACTGCTCGCGGCGGCCCGGGCGTTGGGCGCGAGATTCCGGCCTACGCCGCCCGTCGCGTCGGTCCCGGTCCGGTGGGGTGCGGTCGGCGCGGCGATCGGACTGTGCGGCGCGGCGACCCTCGCAGCGGACCGGTGGCAGAACGGGTTGCGGGACGCGATGGGCGTCCATCCCGTCGGTGCCGCGCACTGGGCGCTCGTCGCGACCGCCGCCACGCTGATCGTGGCTCTCGCTCTCGGCGTCACCGCACGGATTCGTCGCATCGGTCCGGTGCGGGCCCTGGCGGCGGCCGGCATCATCGCCCTCGCGGGATACACCGCCGCAACCGGATTCGCGCCGACGGCCGCAGCCTCCCTCCCGCCTTCGCGGCTCCCGGCGGGAGTGTCGGGCGCACCGCAATCGCTGGTGCCGTGGGACACCCTCGGCGAGCAGGGGCGCCGCTTCGTCGCTCTCGACACGGCCGGAGACGCGATTCGCACGTACGTCGGTGTGGATTCGGCCCCGGACGCGCCGGCACGGGCCGCGCTGGCGGTGCGGGAACTCGACCGGGCCGGCGGATTCGATCGCGGGCACCTGGTGGTTGCGGTGCCGACCGGTTCCGGGTGGATCGACGCGAACGCGGTGGCGGGCTTCGAATCCGCCTACGGCGACGACGTGGCGTTCGTCGCGGTGCAGTACTCGTCGGCACCGAGCTGGGTGACGTTCGTGCTCGACCGGGACGCCGCGATCGACGCGGCCACGGCGCTGGTGGACGCGGTCCGTTCGCGCCTGGACACCTTCGCCCCGGCGGATCGGCCGCAGCTGCACGTGTACGGGCAGAGCCTCGGAGCGGTCGGTGCCGGTGCCGCGTTCGACGGACCCGCCGCGCCGGGACCCTGCGACGCCTTGTGGACCGGCCCGCCCGCGGGCTCGGTGCGGCCGGACGGCGGGACCGTGCTGGCGAACTCCTCGGACCCGGTGATCCGGTGGCGGCCGTCGCTGCTGTGGTCTCCGCCGGACCTGTCCCGCGCCCGTGTCGACGCCCCGCTGCCCGCCTGGCTGCCGGTCATCGGTTTCCTGCAGACGTCGGTGGACCTGCTGTTCGCGCTGGATGCGGCACCCGGTCACGGACACCGCTACGGGCCCGACCAGGCCCGATGCGCTTCCTAGGTCGCCGCCAGGAAGTCCCCGATCGCCTCGGTCAGCTTCTCCGGCCGGTCCTCGGCCAGCAACGTGTAACTGTCGTCGATCTCGACGAGCCGGGAGTCCGGGAACAGCTCGGCGAGACGACGTCCGTGGTCGCGGGGCATCATCCGGTCCTCGGTCGCCCACACGATCAGCACCGGCCCGGCGAACTCCGCCGCCTTGGCTGCGAGGTCGAGCAGTTCTCGTTTCGGCGGCGCCGACAACGCGTATTTCGCGAGATCGCGCCGCACGTCGCGATCGACCGCGGCCGGCCCGAACCAGGCGTCGTAGATCTCGTCGGGCACAGGCCGTTTGCTCATCCATCCCCACGTGCCGGGACCACGCCGACCCAGCTTGGTGCCCAGCACCGCCATCAGCACGCGGAACCCACCGGGCAGACGGACCAGCGGGCGCAGTCTCCTGACGGGTCCGGGTGGATAGTTGTCGAACGCCTCGCACGCGGTGAGAACGAGCCGGGACACGCGCTCGGGATTCGCGATGGCGAGGAAGATCTGGGCGCCGCCCCAGTCGTTCTGGACCAGCGTGACCTCGCGCAGGTCGAGGACGTCGAGGAATTCGCCGATCAGGTGACCCATTCCGATGAGCGTCAGGTCCGCGTCCGGGTGCATCGGTTTCCGGTGCGATCCGAGCGGCCAGGTCGGCACGATACACCGGTATCTTCCCCGCAATTCCTCGACGACGTGCCGCCACCCGGACCCGTCCATGAGCAGCCCGTGAATGAACACCAGCACCGGGCCGTCGCCACCGGTGTCCTCGTATTCGATGGTCCCCGCCGACAGCTCCACCTCGTTCACGCGATCCCCCTTCGCGGACAATGCATCCCATAGTGGCAGACGGGAAGCGATCACGCAGGCGGACACACGACGGGCCCGGAACCGTGCGGTTCCGGGCCCGAAGTGGGCTGGTTCGGGTCAGACGAGGACCGGGCCGCGCGCAACCTCGAAGGCCGCGCCGACACGGTAGAGACGCTCGTCGGCGAGTGCCGGGGCCATGATCTGCAGGCCGACGGGCAGACCGTCGTCGGCGGACAGGCCGGACGGCACCGACATCGCGCAGTGGCCGGCCAGGTTGGTCGGCAGCGTGCACAGGTCGGACAGGTACATCGCCAGCGGATCGTCGACCTTCTCGCCGATCTTCCACGGGGTGAACGGGCTCGTGGGCGACACCAGCACGTCGACCTGCTCGTAGGCCTTGTCGAAGTCCTGTGCGATCAGCGTGCGGACCTTGAGGGCCTGGCCGTAGTAGGCGTCGTAGTAGCCCGACGACAGCGCGTAGGTGCCGATCATGATGCGCCGCTTGACTTCCTTGCCGAAACCGGCGGCGCGGGTGGCGGCCATGACCTGCTCGGCGCTCATGGTGCCGTCGTCGACGCGCAGGCCGTACCGCATCGCGTCGAAACGCGCGAGGTTCGAGGAGACCTCGGAAGGCAGGATCAGGTAGTAGGACGCCAGCGCGTACTCGAAGTGCGGGCAGGACACCTCCACGACCTCGGCGCCGAGCTTGGTCAGGGTCTCGACCGCGGCATCGAACGAGGCGATGACGCCGGGCTGGTAGCTGTCCGAATGCAGTTCCTTGACCACACCGACGCGCAGGCCCTTCAGGTCGCCGGCAGCGCCCTGGCGTGCGGCCTCCACGACCGGGCGGACCGGAGCGTCGACGGAGGTGGAGTCGCGCGGATCGTGCCCGGCGATGACCTCGTGCAGCAGCGCGGTGTCGAGGACGGTGCGGCCGCACGGGCCGCCCTGGTCCAGCGACGACGCGCACGCGACGAGCCCGTAGCGGGACACGGTGCCGTAGGTGGGCTTGGTGCCGACGGTCGCGGTGACGGCGGCGGGCTGGCGGATCGAGCCGCCGGTGTCGGTGCCGATCGCAAGCGGGGCCTGGTACGAGGCGAGGGCCGCGGCCGAGCCACCGCCGGATCCGCCCGGGATGCGGCTGGTGTCCCACGGATTGTGGGTCGGGCCGTACGCGGAGTTCTCGGTGGACGAGCCCATCGCGAACTCGTCCATATTGGTCTTGCCGAGGATCGGGATGCCGGCCTGCCGCAGCTTGGTGGTCAGCGTCGCGTCGTAG